>JABSPC010000150.1 GCA_013215515.1 Crocinitomicaceae bacterium | reverse complement strand
GTTAGCGTAAATCCAGCACAATGTCAATAGTTAGGAGCAAACAAGAAGGATCAATTTAGGGGATGGTTATTTTACTTTGCCAATTAAACACAGCTTATACAATGGGCATCTTTAGGCAAAGTTCGTCTATTAATGATAACTTGTTTATATGCAGCACTAATACAGTCATTCATGGCGCTTATACGCCTAATGGGTGTATAAGCCCAACAAAGGGGGCTTCTTATTTCCGTTGTCATGCATTTGTAAATGATTGTATGTCGGATAAAACGAATAATGTATCCCGTCTTATTATATCGGGATGCAGCAATTGTGTCGAGGCCTCTTGAATCAATGATCATGAACAAATAATACGCCTTTATTAAGAAGTACGCATTTGCGAGATAGTACGATTCTTCACAAATCTTATTCGAGCTCTATAGCCAATGCTACCCTAATGCTAGCCACTTTCTATTCATTACTTAGTCCATAAGGCCTTTTTTGCAGCTACGGTGGGACAACTCTTACTAGTCTAATCCGATCATAATCATGTATAATTTGTTCTCTCAATTCACCAAAATTCTCTAACTCTTCATAAAAATAGTTCGATAACTTGCCCACTCTCTCCGCCAATATCTCCAAGTATCGGAACGAAGTTTAGCTGGACTTTTATAGGGTGAAATCTCTAAATCTTGCTCTGAAATGTTTCGATGGATGAATAAAAAAAAGGGCATTCGTTCAGATATGCACCCCTACAAGAAGGCTAATTTAGCGCAATGAAGTAATCCTCCTTCATAGAAAAACATAGAATTCATCTCTAGAAAATGAATCAAAACCTCGTCGATAATCAAATGTTTAAATCTTCGAAGTATATTTACGGTAATTAATGACTAGAAGAATAAACTTAGCGACACTCATATCTTGCTTAATCATCGCATTGAATGGTAATGCTCAGTCTTTATTTCAGTCATTGTCTTCTGAGGAAACCGGAATTTCATTCGAAAACGTTCTTACCGAAACCGAAGAATTTAATTTCTTTCATTTCGACTATTTCTATAATGGCGGCGGCGTTGCAGTTGGTGACATCAACAATGATGGCTTGCAAGATATCTTCTTTACCGGCAATCAAGTCCATGATCAATTGTACTTAAATACAGGTGATTTAACGTTCGAAAATATCTCAGATCAGGCTGGCATTAAAGACGACAAAGGATGGCACACTGGAGTAATTATGCTCGACATCAATGCTGATGGCTGGCTCGATATTTATGTTTGTCGCTCTGGCTCTGCTGACACAAAAAGTGAACTTACTAACCTATTGTATCTGAATCAACAAGATGGGAAATTCGTTGAATGCGCAGCATTGTTTGGAGTTGATGACAACGGAAGATCCGTTCATGCTACATTTTTTGACCATGATTTGGACGGTGATTTAGACCTTTTCATAATCAATCATCCGAAGAATATTTCAATGTTAACTGTGGACAAATCGTATGAATTAGGAGCAAACCGCTTGTATGAAAATCAAGACGGGAAATTCATTGACGTAACTCTGAATGCAGGTTTAGGAAAATACTCCTATTCGCTCGGTGTTGCTGTGTCAGACATAAATAATGATGGCTGGACTGACCTATATGTTTCCAACGATTTTCAAACCGCAGATTTCC
>JABSPC010000015.1 GCA_013215515.1 Crocinitomicaceae bacterium | reverse complement strand
CAGTATTAGTTCTGATTTCATGTACGCAAACAAAAGACGGAGAGGCAAATATGGCTCAGAATATGTGTGATTGTCAGAAGTTCGTGAATGATTATGATTCGGTGGCTACAGAAATCATTCACCCTGAACTGTCAGATTCGGTTAATTATAGTAATCTACAGGAGTTCTATACCGGAAATCAAGAAGAACTTGACGATTGTGCTACCTTGGTTGATCAGGAATTTGAAAGCCGAATTGAAATTTTGCGATACTTCAGAAGTGTGGATTTAGAATGTGAGTAGGAAACTTGATCTGAGTTATGCAACTACGAAATAGATGCTTTTATTGATTTCATTAAAGCTGATTATCATGTGGTATTCTCCAACTTCTAGTTTGTAGAGCTTTAAATCAATCTCATACTTCGCTTTGATAAAGTGCTTTGAACCTACGTGAATAGTTTTACCGCTTTCTTGCTCATTGATCACAAACTTTATTGTTCCAGAATTATAAGCTTCTAAATAGAGTCTGCTTTCTACTTTAATCGGGTTGGGAGCTATGAACGCATAAAATCCATTTTTCCCATTGCCCGCAAGTAGGATTTAACTCGGGTGAAATTAGTGGTTGAGGCTGCTGTACAGGCAAGGACCTTCTAATTGGTTCAGGTCGATATGGAACGCGTCCTGTTTTCGATATAAATGGGTGAGTCGCTGTTTCTTCCAAGTGTTTGATGGTTTCAGGTGGGATATACATATTACCGTAAGTCGCGACCATGTCTCCTAAAAGAAAATTACATACTTCATACGGACCTGAGATCTCCCATGGATCACCACCAAATCCTCCGGCTGTGGTTATGACTTCGAGCGGCCATTGCCAAGGGGCAACTGAGATTGGGATTTCTATGTCGTTAGTAACTGGCGTTGAGTCAATTTCCACTTTTTCGGCAATTTCTTCACCTTCTAAGTTCTTTTCATTAAACGCTTCGTCCGCTATTGTTTGAGCCTCTTCGTGGAGTTCTATTATCTCAGCACCGTTCTGCTCCATCTGATTTACGATTTCCTTAGAAACTGTGTTTTGGCAGCTAAACAATGTCAATCCGAAAACGGCTATTATCGACACCATCCAAACTGCACGAAACGACTCTTGATCATTTTTTCATTGGTAGAAGTCATTGTTAATCGTATTCATTTGGACGTTTGTGATTTTACCACAAGTTCTACCGGGCTTGGAAAGTTCGTTGAAAAGGATGGATTTGATTTTTACAGGAGTTTTATCGGTGTAGTCAATAACGTCGATAGCAGACTTCTGACAGAACGCACCTTGTTCGGTGGTTGTCATCTTTGACAATCTTCTTGACACGGTTCTTTGATATCTATTCCCATAGCAGTATCAAAAAAACGGATTACTTATGGCTGAGTTGTGTTTTGAAATGTTAATGGATTGTTAATTAACATTTGCGCTAATTGAATACCCTGAAAATTAGTCTAGTTACTTATAGCACTTTCGTCTTTCTCATCTTCAACTCCAATTTCATCATCACGGAAAATGTCTTCAAGCTTCTTAGGGCGTAAAGCATTTTTCCAATCAAAATCAGGAACGAATTGCTCTGATTTCACAATTTGATCCATCGGATAGAACGCACCGTCAGGTTTATCGATATAGGTGACACCGGTGATTTCATTGCTGTCAATATCAATTCGCAATCGACTTGAATACAAACGGTTCATTCCCAATCGTGTTATTGTTGGAATAGAATCTTTGACTGCGTTGTCCTCAGGAAAAGAAACAGTCATCGCATTTCCAACAACGTTTGCTCTGTATAGATCATTATCCTTAAAATCGGCAATGATTTTCTTGCCGGAAATTTGGTTGTAGTACAATTGAGGCTCGACTTCCATCAAAATCGTCGCGTGATCATAGATGTTAATGTGTTCAATTAAAGAATCATTAAGATCAACATCAATAAAGTTTCCTTTAAGCTCGGCCGTTTTTGCCCAAACAATTGGCGAATAGAACATTTCAATCTTACCAGCAGCTTTGTTATACGTAATGCTATCGGCACGCCCTTGAAATTGATTTGAAAAAATTCTCGCTCCGTGGTAGGCTTTAATGAGTTCTAAGCTGTCCGACTTATAATTATACAACGTGTCGGCATGAATGAATAAGGTATCGTCTTCTATGTATTTCGTAGCGTAAGCATGGCCCGTTAAAAGCGAATAGTTTAAAGTGTCGGATGAGAAGGCGTAATCACTATTGAAGGATATTTTCTGAACAGAATCCATGTAATAGACATTTCCATAACCGATGTATTCACTTTCTTTGGGGTGGTATAAAAGTGTGTCGCCAGAAATGTAATCTGAGTCTCTAGAAATCCATGCATTGCGCTGTAACGAGCCTTCTTCCGTAGCTGTATTGTACCATCCTGATTCACAATACATTTTAGTTTCTTTCGCCTCAATGTTTGTAGGTCCTTGGAAAAAGGTCTTTTTTTGACTGTATAAGTACCGCAGGGTATCGGTGGTCATATTGATGTCGGGACTTTTATAGACAACGTTTTTGCTGAAAAAGAAATTCTTGGTTTCCGGATGAAAATATCCGATTTCGCTTGTCAATACTTCATTTGACTTAATACTTTGCACTTTTCCTCCATGTAAGTAATACGCCTGACCTGTGTTTGCGTCGTACTCAAGTGTATCCGTTGTAAGCTTAAATTCATTGTCACGTACCCGAACATTGCCCCAGAGTGTAGCCTTTCGCTTTTTACCATTGTAGTATAAGGAGTCGCAAAATAAGTTTAATGTATCCTTTTTGTTGATGTGGACTTTCCCATATGCTCTTACAATTTTGCGTTTTTCAAAATAATGTGCCGAGTCGCAAAACATTTCATTTCCTTGGTACGTGAAATGAACATTTCCAACGAGTCTATGGTATCCTCTTGTATTGCTGAAATCAATAAAGTCAGACCCTGGTAAAAGTTCCAAGATATCATTCTGCCCAAAACCAATGGCTGTATGCAAAAAAAGTGCGCTAAAAATAAGCGCACTTTTCAATATGTTGAATTTTAAATTCAAGCTAGTACTTTATTCTCTGTGTTTTCTAACGTTTGTGTTCTGTCTGGTCCGACTGAAACAACTGTAATTGGTACTTCCAAATTACGTTCCAAATACTCCACGTATGCTTTCAACTCAGCAGGAGCGTCATCAAACGAAGTCAACTTCGTTGTGTCGCAATTCCAACCTTTGATGTCTTCATAAACAGGAACAACTTCCACGTCGTTAACGTCGTAAGGGAAGTAATCGTATCTCTCACCGTCAATTATGTAGTGTGTACATACTCGGATCGTATCGAAGTTGTCTAGAACATCAGCTTTCATCATTGACAGCTCAGAAGCGCCATTTATCATGATTGCATATTTCAATTGTGGTAAATCAACCCATCCACATCTTCTAGGACGACCTGTTGTAGCCCCAAATTCAGATCCTTCTTTTCTAATTTTCTCGCCTACTTCATCGTTCAATTCAGTAGGGAAAGGTCCGCTACCAACTCTTGTACAGTACGCTTTAAAAATTCCGATTACACTTCCGATTTTCGTTGGAGCAACACCTAAACCAGTACAAGTTCCAGCCGTAACAGTGTTTGATGAAGTAACAAATGGATAGGTTCCGAAGTCAATATCAAGCATTGTTCCTTGAGCTCCTTCAGCCAAAATTTTCTTGCCTGCTTTCAACGCATCGTTGATGTAATGTTCGCTATCTACAGCTTTCAATTCTTTCAATGATTCAATTGCTGCCATCCATGGTCCTTCTAATTCAGAAAGATCGTAAGTGAAATCTTCGTAGCGTTTAAGCATTTGAATGTGCTTTTTAACCAACGCATTGTACTTCTCTTCGAATTTAGGCGAATAGATATCTCCAACACGCAATCCGTTTCTTCCCGTCTTGTCCATATAAGTTGGGCCGATACCTTTCAATGTCGAACCAATTTTATCCTTTCCTTTCGCTGCTTCAGAAGCTGCATCAAGAATTCTATGTGTAGGAAGAATAAGGTGCGCTTTTTTAGAAATCACCAATCTTGATACATAATCAATATTGAACGGTTCTAATTTGTCAAGTTCTGCTTTAAAAATAACGGGATCGATAACAACGCCGTTTCCAACTAAGTTCATAACTCCATCTCTAAAAATTCCAGACGGGATTGTATGCAAAACGTGTTTGATGCCATTGAACTCAAGTGTGTGACCAGCGTTTGGACCACCTTGAAAACGTGCGATAATGTCGTATTTAGGAGTCAGTACATCGACAATTTTCCCTTTACCTTCGTCTCCCCATTGTAAACCGAGTAATACGTCTACTTTCATTGTATTTGCTTAAAATGATTTAATGCTTCTTCTTTATTCGTATAGATTGTATAGACCTCATCTAGCTTAGCTATTTCAAAGATCTTCTTAACGTTTCCTTTAATATTTAACAGAACCAACTCTCCACCCATGATTCTCGCCTTTGTAAGCGTTCTCATAAAGAACCCAATTCCTGATGAGTTCGTGTGCGTCAATTCTGATAAATCAAAAATGATTCTAAAATAGTTTTGATTCAAATGATCAAATACCAATTTCTCCAATTCCTCGAAATCATCGTCTGAGGTAATTTTTCCTGCTAATGAATAAGTAACAACAGGATCTTCGATGTTTATGTCAAATTCTAAAGTCAAATTATTTCTTTTTAGTTCCTTTTTTTACTCCATAGAAATACAACGAGTGGTGTTGAATTTCAATATCAAAAATCTCTTCAATCGTTGATTTAATGTTCTGAATTCTCGGGTCACAAAACTCAAGCAATTCTCCAGTATCAGTTAGTACAACGTGATCGTGCTGCTTAGAACCGTGTGCTTTTTCAAATTGTGCTATATTTTTACCGAATTGGTGTTTTCTAACTAAGCTACAAGCCAATAAAAGTTCTATGGTGTTGTAAAGAGTTGCTCGCGATACTCGATAATTCTGATTTTTCATTTCAACATAAAGAGACTCAATATCAAAGTGTCCTTCGTAGTTATAAATTTCAGCGAGTATGGCGAATCGTTCAGGTGTTTTTCTGTGACCGTTTTGCTCCAAATATGCGGAGAAAATGCTCTTTACTTTATTCTGTAATTCCTCGTGAACCATTTCAAATTCAGGTAAGTGCCAAATTTACGGAATTAAATCCACCGAAAGTGGTTTCTAACGCAATAAGGATGGGGAGTTTTCAACAACTTATGTACAATTAAAAAGCCGTCTCGGATAATTCGAAACGGCTTAAAATAAGTTATATCAATTTACATCAGTAAAGACACGATATCCTCTGGTGCTTTTCCTGACTTAAAGTGTTCAATAATCGTAGTTTCTAATTCAGCAACTTGCTCAGAGTTATACCCTAAAGTAATTCCGTATTTGTTTGCCAACTTTTCTTCTTTAGTATCAACAACACCATCAATACAGATCATTTCAATAAATTGAACAAAGCGCTCAATTCTATCTTCTTTTGATGAAGGCGGTACCATTGGATAATTCCCTGGGTTAGTACGGATTTCAGCAACTTGTTCTTCTGTTAAAGACAAACGTTTTGCAATTCGATTCAATAAATTCTTTTCCGATTCGTCAACAGTTCCGTCAACACGCGCAAGCATTACTAAGTTCTTAAATATTCCTTTGTCAGCGCTTTGTGCTCCTGACTCAAATTGTTGTGCAATTGTTCCCATTGTTCTTGATAAAATTTCGCTGCAAAGGTAATTATTTCATCACCGTGTTGCATGTGTTTTTAGATATTATTTTCAATATGACCTATAAGTGAATGAATCACTTTGATATGAATCTCTTGTGCTCGATCTGCATACTCGGAATGAGGAGCTCTTATTTCAACATCGCAGAGACTTGCCATTTCACCACCTGTCTTTCCAGTTAGCCCAACAACCAACATACCTTTTTCTTTAGCGGCATTGATTGCATTGATAATATTCTTGGAATTTCCTGATGTGGATATAGCGAGTAAAACGTCTCCCGACTTTCCAACTCCTTCGATATAGCGAGAAAAAATAGAATCAAAGCCGTAATCATTACCGACACATGTAATATGACCAGGGTCTGAAATCGATAAAGCTGGAATAGAAGGTCGGTCATCTCTGAAGCGTCCTGTTAATTCTTCTGCAAAATGCATCGCATCACACATTGATCCTCCATTTCCACAGCTAATAATTTTCCCGCCATTTTTCAGGCTATTGGCCATGATATCACCCGCGCTTGTGATTTTTGTAATGTTTTTTGAATTGTTAAATATTTGCAAAATTTCCAAAGCTTCGGAAAATTGGTCTGCTATTTGGTTTTCACTCATTGAAATTGAATTTGTCACAAAATAAAGAAATTAAATAGCAGGCGACAAAAATTAAATCAAACTTGCTATATTTGAAACCCGAGCGATAGCTCAAAAAACGCTAAATATGAAAAAAGGTATACTATTAATGTTCTTAGGTGTGTTCTTATCTATGTCGGCAATGTCTCAAGATTGCTTCACAAGATTGCAAAAAGCTTTTGACGCACGAGGATCACATTCTGTATCAGATGATATGCATAGAAATGTTTATGTCTCATACTTTGAAGATGGAGGCTCCCGCTGTATTAGTGGAAAGGCGCGTGTAGAGAACGGGAAAATTGTCTCTGTTTTTATGCAGTACGATGATAATACGTATGAATTATTGGATACAAAATTCTACAATACTAAAAAGTTGCCACCGGCAATTATTAATGGGATTTCGGAAATGATTCATACTGCAGACGGTGAAAAATTTAAAATTGTTTTCATTGATCAATTGAAGCCAAAACAAAAAGAATTTAAAACAATCGAATTACCAGACGATCTTTAAGATCACATTCACATAATTAAAATCCCGTTTCTTAGTTGAGATGGGATTTTTTGTTTTAAGTGGGGAGAGCACATTTTTACTTCAGGCATACTTTGATTAGCTCAGTTCTGTGTATAATCTCAGTTGTTAATTTGTTCGTCCGTGAATTATTACTGCTCCATTTCATAGTTTAACCTATCCATTTTGTCTAGTTGCTGACTATACGACAAAATAAAATTAGATAAACCGGCGATGGCTAACATTTCTACTACCATCCATACTTTCATTTTTCTATCGATATTCTTATTTACCAAACCAGCGATTAGGAAAACGAGGTAGATGAAAAGAATAACCGATGTGACGGTATATACCAAGGTGAAATTTGACATGCCAAACCAGTATATCCAATAAAGCGCCGGTATCATAGTAGACCAAACACCGTATAAATAAATTAGGACACCTAGAGCTAGTCCAGCCAGTATAGGGAACAACCACAAAATTAATTTACATTAATGGCTTCTGTAATTCTTATTACTTATAACTTGAAAATATATGGATTGCACATTATTAGAAACTAATTGCATTGCATTTGTTTTTACACCCGAAATACCAAATTTCCTTCTTGATCGCAACTAACCAAGATTAAATACTATTATCTGATTACAATTTTATACTATTTTTGATTCTTAACTAATACCATTAGATGTTTAAGGATAAAATTGTTTGGATCACAGGTGCTTCTTCTGGAATAGGGGAGTCGTTAGCCGTTCAAGTCGCAAATGAAGGCGGAAAAGTTGTTTTGTCTGCGCGTAATGAGTCAAAGCTACAAGAGTTGAAAGAGAAGCTTCAAAATTCCGACGATCATCTTGTAGTAACATTGGATCTTGAGCAATCGGGAAATTTTGAGGAATTGGTTAAACAAGTCAAAGACCATTTTGGAAGAATCGATTATTTGTTCAATAATGGAGGAATGTCACAACGTTCTGAAGTTCATGAAACATCGTTAGTTATTGATCGACGAATTATGGAGATCAACTACTTTGGGAATATTGCCCTCGCTAAGGCGATTCTGCCAGTTTTTCGAGAGCAAAAGTCGGGACATTACTTAATTATTTCAAGCATAGCAGGAAAGTTTGGATTCTTCCTTAGAAGTGCTTACAGTGCTTCCAAGCATGCTTTGCACGGCTTTTACGAGAGCTTAATGCTTGAAGAAGAAAAGAACGGTATAAAGGTGACAATTGCATGTCCTGGGAAGATAAATACAGAGATATCGGTTAATGCGATTAGTGTATCTGGTGAAAAGCATGGGATTATGGATCACAATCAAGAAACTGGAATGTCAGCGGAAGAATGTGCTCGACAACTTCTAAAGGCCGTTCGGAAGAACAAAAAGGAAGTTCTTATTGGAAACAGGGAAATTAAAGCAGTAACTATTAAGCGATTTTTCCCGAAATTATTTTGGAAGATTATTCGTAAACAACCAGCAACGTAATTTGGATCGTTCACTTCGTTCTCTTTTGGATTGATTAATATCATAATCGATCTAAAAGGCGTAGCCGCTCCGAAATATTACCAAGCAAACAACGGCCGATCGCTCATCAAAGCATTCACCTCAGAGCGAACAGAAGAAAGAACCTCTTCATTTTCTAGATTAGTAATTACTTTATCTACCAGATCAACAATCTTTGCCATTTCAGCAGGTTTAACACCACGAGACGTGATTGCAGGAGTTCCAATTCTTATTCCAGATGTAACGAATGGAGATTCCGTGTCGAAAGGAACCATGTTTTTGTTTACAGTAATATCCGCAAGAACCAATGCATTTTCAGCATCTTTTCCTGTTACACCTTTCGAGCGAAGATCAATTAACATTGAGTGATTGTCAGTTCCACCAGAGATAATTGTGTACCCACGTTTAACGAATTCATCAGCCATGACAGTCGCATTTTCTTTTACTTGTGTCATGTATTGCTTGTATCCAGGTGTCAAAGCTTCACCAAAAGCAACAGCCTTCGCAGCAATTACATGCTCCAGTGGCCCACCTTGCGTTCCAGGAAAAACAGCTGCATCTAATAACGCTGCCATTGATTTAGGGTTTCCGTTCTTCCATAAAAGTCCAAAAGGATTCGGGAAGTTCTTTCCAAGCATAATAACTCCACCTCTTGGACCTCTTAATGTTTTATGCGTTGTCGTTGTTACGATATGACAGTGTTCCATTGGATTCGAAAGCAATCCAGTTGCAATCAATCCTGCAGGGTGTGAAATATCAGCTAAAATAAGTGCGCCAACTTCGTCAGCAATTTTTCTAATTCTAGCGTAATCCCAATCTCGGCTATATGCCGATGCTCCACAAATGATCAATTTAGGGTTTTCTCTTTTCGCTACTTCCTCCATCATGTCGTAATCGACTTGACCTGTTTCTTTGTTCACACCATAGAAGTGTGGATCGTATAGCTTTCCAGAAAAGTTAACAGGTGAGCCGTGTGTTAAATGTCCACCATGTGATAAATCAAATCCTAATATTTTATCTCCAGGCTCAAGACAAGCAAGAAGTACAGCTGTGTTTGCTTGAGCACCAGAGTGTGGCTGAACATTTGCCCATTCCGCTCCAAATAATTTGCAAAGACGCTCAATAGCTAAAGTTTCAATTTTATCCACGATCTCGCATCCACCGTAATAACGTTTGCC
>JABSPC010000149.1 GCA_013215515.1 Crocinitomicaceae bacterium | reverse complement strand
TACTTTTCTTATATCCAGTTCCGTTTTCATAATAGGAGTACGCGCGGTTCTTCACAATTTTTTGATGATCGTCATAAAACAGAGTATTTTTCATTTTAAGCTCCTTGAAAATGCGTTTTTAAGTAAACTCAGCAAATGACATTCCTGAGACTTTTTCAACGACCTCTGCCAAAAGTGTGAAGCCTGTATTGCAGTAAAGATATTCTTCACCCGGCTGAAAGTTAGATCCTTTTGTTTGGCTACTAATTTCATTACTTGCTCCGTCGTAATAACATCTTCCATTTGCCAGCCAGCCATAACGAGTAGATTCCATTGATCTCTAAGGCCACTTGTATGGTTTGCAAGATGCTTTAATGTAATTGGTGTTCCAAAATCTGGAATTTCTGGTAGGTAAGTCCGGATATCGTCATCAATTGATAATTTACCATCTTCTTCTAGAAGCAAAATGGCGAATGCGTTAACTTGCTTTGAAATGGAAGCGATATGGAAAATTGAATTTGATTCAAGGGGAATATCATATTCCAAGTTGGCCAAACCATATTCTTTTGAGAAAACTATAGCATCATTTTGAACAACGGCTATTGAAGCTCCAGGAGTTTTTTAATTATCCCAAAGTGCCATTATTTGGTCGATCCGTTTTTCTTTAGTTTCTCCTATTGGTTCAATAAGAGTGACCTTAAAAGTATAACTCCCCGTAAATGCGTCTTCGGAAAATTGCTCAACGCTAAATGTGTAAGTTCCCTTGAGCAGTGCTGAAAAAGTAATAATATCAAGGCCGTTCATTCCGTTTGGGCTATCGAATCGACCTATTGGGTCACCATTTGGATTCCAAGCAGTAATTTGAACGTCAATTCCTTGTTGTTCTATGTTCAAGCGTACAAATTTGTTACCTGATAAAGACATTGTGAAACTGTGACTTTCACCTTTTTTAAGATAGTTAGTAATAGGATGGCCGGTTCTTAGCACACCAGGTGTTTGTGTGAATGAAAAAGTTGCGGTAAGTAGTAGGGTAAATTAAAGTTAGTCGTAAGGTCATTCTATAGATTTTCAAGTTGCTTATCTTAAATATGCAAATTTCTCTGGGTTCCATATATTTTCTCATAAAGTACTGTAAGTGACATGGTTAAGTTTACGAACTGAGTAATTGTACTCTAGACCTTGCAACATTTACCTATTTTTTCAGCACGTCCCTGCATTCTCTAATTATTTAGTTAACATTGATTAGGACAGCTAAAATATCGAAATGGATAAGACAAAAAACAGCGAAAAGTATATTACCAATTTATACGATTACTTTCAAGTTCAAGGGGCTGGAACTGGAGTAGCATTCTCCGGTGGAGGGTCTCGAGCAATGGCTGCTGCACAAGGCCAAATGCGAGGACTCAAGTATTTAGGTCTTATGGATAAAGCGATTTGCTTGTCATCTGTTTCGGGTGGAACATGGGCAGCAGCAGCTTATACTTATTTGCCAGAAGAAATAGAAGATGATGACTTTTTAGGAGGCGTTGTTATGGATCCAAGTCGATTGAGATTAGGCAAAAAGAAGGAAATCAAAATTTCCTTGAATCGTTTCACGAAAAACAATATGGGGATAGGTCCAACTCAAATGGGGTTAATCGCGATGTTGGAAAAGGTCATTGAATTGCATAAGGCTGGATGTTCGAACGATCAACTATGGTCTAGAGCTATAGGTGAGTTGATTTTTAAACCATTTGGTCTTTACGATGCTCAGAATTCAAAATATTTTAGCTTGTCAAAAAAATGGGTTGAAGATAAGATAACAAAGCACAACCCTACTATTGGACACGATCAATTTTATTTACCCAAAGCGAATAGACCGTATTTGGTGGTAAACTTCAACGTGATTCCGGTAATGGATGCACCAACGCTATTGCCAATGGAGAGTACTCCTACAAGAGCTGGTGCATTGGCTCAGCACCCTTCAGCAGGAATTAATGATACAGGGGAACGTTTGGATATAGGAGGCGGATTTATTGATCCCTTTGATTTTGATTCGACGAACCCAAAAGTTCAAACTGATGGACTGGTAGAGACAGATATTCCGAATTTCAAGTTCTCAATTCATAGTATGGCTGGAATGAGTAGTGCTGCCTATGCGGAGCAATTACAAACAATGGATCTTCCGAGTGCAATTGATTCCATTATACCTCGAAAGAACTATTGGCCCAACATGAATATTAAGCCAGAGCAGACATACGATTATCATTTTGCGGATGGCGGAAGTCTAGAAAACACTGGTGTTGCGGCTTTGCTTCGTAGAAAAATACCCAATGTAATTTTGTTTGTCAATAACATGACTGCATTGTCAATTGATCAATTTGGTAAAGTCGTCGTTTCGGATCAAATTCCACCATTGTTTGGGTATCAACCTAAAACGGAGGGTAAACCATACGTGAGATATTTTGAAAAGGATGGAACAAGAATCTCAACGCAAGAAGATAAATACGAAGTGTTTAGGTACAATAAGGTTTTTGAATGCGATCAGTTTTTTAATTTAATTGAAAAACTGAATGAAGCCTATCAAAAAGGAGGTACAGCCATGCATGTTCAAAAAGGTTTAAAAGTCCTTGCTTGTCCTCATCTTGGAGTCGAAGCATACACTTTGGATAAGATCCTATGGGTGTACAACAATGAGGTGAAAGATTGGCAAAAGAAATTGAATTGGACCATTCGCTCAACGATGTGGTTGTTCTTTAAAAACTTCCCCCATTACAATACATTTACACAATTGCATTTAAGCAAACGTCAGGTTAACTTGTTAGCACACTTGTCGTGTTGGAATGTTATTTCAGAATCGAAGGCTGGACATACGGGTGAAGAGACCAATAGAAGTGTCGTTGAATCAATGTTTCCTGGGCTATAGGAAACTTAACATGTCATCGGCACATTGAAATTTAAGAGATCAGCTCTTCGATAGCCCCTGTTTCAGAATTTTTAATAATCATTTTGTATTGATAATTTGATAGAAAATAGCTTGGTTTTGATTTCGTCCATTGATTCTACATCTTTTATTTCATTGAACCATACTTCACCGCAGTCACTAGTTACGGCTTCTTTAAATTCCTCTAAAGTGTACTCTATACTGAACGAATCAGAACTTTCATAATAGACATTGAGTTTCAGTTTTCCGTCCTAAAATTCGACCTGCTCCCATTCTGTTTGGTGGTGTTTCCATTTTTGAAGAACACAAAACGGCACTTCGATGTATCGCTTGGAATCAAAACCAATGTGTGTTTCTGTCCGCGTCCAGATTTCCTGAACCTCCCATCCGTCGTCCATTTTAAAGGATTTGTTTTCCATCCAATCAGAACCTGGCATTAGATCAAATTCGGCCGTATTTCCTTTCCGCCAACAAATAGCCATCCAAAGTAAAGTTTTGCAGGTCAAAGTATTCAATGGATAAAGTATGCGCATCGAATTTTACCGTAATTCTGTCCTCTTTCGTTACGACCACCATCTCTTTTGCCTGTTCAATATTCTCCTCGTTAATCCCGAGTAATTTATCCCAAAGAGAATCTTCCGCTTGTTGATCGGCCTTACTTTTAGGTTCAACTGTGTCTACTTCTTCTTTCGCTGTGCAAGAAACCAGTAGGACTCCCAAAACCAATAAATGAACAAGCTTTTCATAGGGGTTAATCTACAGGATTATTACAACTTTTGGAAATTATTATCCATTTCTATTTTTTGATTCCACATTAATAAATCAAAACTGCTTGAATTCTAATTTATATCGTCTTAGCCAACTGTCTAATCATATTTTTTGTCAAGGTATATGTTTTATTTTTCTCAGAATACGGCAGTGAACTCAGCGGAATTAACTCTAAATCATACTTCTTAAAGTAAAACTCAAATCGGGCATTTATGAAAACGTGATTCGCTTTACTTTCGGATATAGTTAGCTTGATAGTGGAATTTTTCGCAGTATTTACGTTATAAATCGTATTGGTGTTGGCCAGCACAATCTCGAAATAATCTGATCGTGAATTGGGAACCTTTAGTGTAGTCTTTTTAGTTGGGAAACATGGCATTTCAAGTTTGTAATCTAAATTAATACAGCCACATATATTCGTGAGCGTTACTGAAATATATTGAAGTCCGTCTATGATTTCTGGTTCCATTAATTGATTCTCTTCTCGCCATACGTTTTTACCGTTTTGAATTGCAGAAGAATAGAACTTGATGTTTTCTAGCGGACAGCTGTACGGATTCCGAATTGGAATTTTTATGACAAATGCAGAATCAACAATACAAGTGTCTATCGTCGGTGGACAAAAAACGATCAACGACGAAAGTAAGTCACCGTCAGTAGTCGTAGTCATCATGTCTATTTGAGACATTGTCGCCGTGTTGGATACAAGGGCAAAAGCGTCTACACCTGCAGCAAGTTTCTTTTGAATTTCATCGGGAAGGTTATTTGACCAAAATTTCATTTTGATCCCGTTTTTTTGTGTTTCGGCAACTCATATTGGAGGCCCGCCTTTGGATGTTGGAGACTCCACTGCTAGAATTGAAATGGAAGTGCCACCAGAGGAGATATTTCTAATTGGATCAGTTCGTATTAATTCAACTCTTCTGTTTAAGCTTCTGTTTTTATCATAGTCATTTGGACCTACAGGATTTGACTCTCCATAGGATTCGTGCATTATATAGCTTGCATGAATTCCATAAGTAATAAGATAATAATACATGGATTTTGATCGTTTCTTGGACAATCTTTTATTGTAATTCGAATCACCAATATTGTCTGTATGTCCTGTTATGGTATAGGTAGACCCTTCAATATTCTTGTCTAAAATTCTTGGATATAGGCTTTGTTAATATCTAGGATCTTACTCTTATTTGTCTCGAAAAGAAGAGTAAGTGTATCCCGATCTTGGGCATATGAATTAAAAGCAAATAATATTGCAAGCGTAGTAATGAGCTTCATACAGTAGTTTTAGAATGACTAGATATACTAAAAAGTCAATGTTTAAAAAGAGCAGAAGTAAACTACGACAATAAAATTTTAATATATACTTGGGTACACTTCTGGACTCGCTTCGTTCATAATTTCGTATGCTTTTTCAACGATATCTTCGATACTTGGTTTAGAGAAATAATCTCCATCAGTACCATATGCTGGTCTGTGATCCTTAGCGCTTAAAGTTAAAGGAGCTGAGTCTAAGTGATAATATCCTTGTTGCTCAACCATGATTCTATCCAATATAAATGCTGTAGCACCACTGCTCACGTCTTCATCAACAATCATTAAACGATTGGTTTTCTCAAGAGAATCAGCAATCATATGATCGATATCGAATGGAAGTAAAGTTTGAACGTCAATTAATTCCGCAGAAATACCCAACTCGTTCAATTGCTTCACCGCAACCTCACATAAGTTACACGTTGAACCGTAAGAAACGATTGTCAAATCCGTACCTTCTTGAACGATTTCAGGAACTCCCAATGGCTCTCTGAATTCCCCCATGTTGGTTGGCATTAATTCTTTTGTTCTATATCCGTTTAATGGCTCTATAACTATTGCAGCATCGTCTCCAGCGATCAGTGTGTTGTAGAATCCAGCTGCTTTCGTCATGTTTCTTGGAACGCAAACGT
>JABSPC010000148.1 GCA_013215515.1 Crocinitomicaceae bacterium | reverse complement strand
TAAAGCAGGTGACCAATTGTAATTCAAATTCGCACTATTCACGCCTGAAATCAATGCATTGTCAAGAACCCAAACATCTTGATTCGGACCAGTAAATGTGGGCTGAATCCATCTAAATCGCGTTGATGCAGTTTGAGCTCCAACCGGAATTGGCAACGAAACATAAGTGAATATTGGGTAGCTAAATTCAAACAAAGTAGCAACTGTAACCCACGTACCTCCTCCATTCGTTGAATATTCAAACAAGATATCCTCACCAAAATCAGCATCATCACACGGAGCAACACCACTAGCGACTTTTAAATAAAAATCAACTGCTCCGCCTTGTGAAACGTCTATATCAGCTGTTTCCGCGAATCTATTCAGAGCACCACTAAAATATAAACCTTGTCCAGAATTTGATCCACAAACCGAAGAAGTAGTTCCTCCAACAATTGAAGTCCACAAGTTGGGATTCGTGACTCCGTCAAAATCTTCATTGAAAATAACTTGTTGAATTTTACTAAATAACTGACTTGAATCCGGAGCACATAAAGCATAATTGCTCGCTGTTACTTCCAGAGATTGAATTCCACCACCCGCAACATGAATATAAACACTATCTGAAGCCAAGGTGCAAATCCCTCCAATTGTTGAAACGGTAACGCCATACCAACCACTTTCTTGAACAATAAGAGTCGGTGATTGTATTGTTGGATCATTGAATTGATAAGCTGGAAACCAATTGTATTCAAAAATTCCAGGAGAAGATATCTGAACGTCTACTTGTACGCTTTGAAACATACAAACTGTGTCTTCACTTACTGAAGCCGTAATGATTGGAATTGTTGGTACAGCAACGCTAAAATTGAAACTTTCTGGGCAGCCTGAAACGAACGAGAATCCATTGATTTCATAAACATCCGTTATAATTGGAGGGTACAAGTTGAGAATATTGTTGGTTCCAATGATCGTTGTTGGATCGGAAAGTGTACTCCATTCGGGATTAAAAATAGGATGAGGAGGAGAAAGCACAACCGTATCAGTACTACAAATTAATGAGTCAATTTGTAAGATTTGCTCCGCCTTATAAGAACCTACAGAATAGGCATAACTTTCAGCATTTCCCATGCCGTAGCTATACGCTGTAAAACCATTTACTGCATAAATGTTATGGCTACCCTGAGTAACTGCAACTTGAGCATATGAATTTATAGGATTGGATGGAAATTGAGAAAAGCTCCCAACAGGAATCGGAGTATTGTCAAGAAGAACGGTTCCTACATTGGCAGTTTCAACGATGACATTTAAAAAGTGAGTTGTAATAACGAGCGACGAAACCGTACTAAAAGTCACTTCATTAATTTTCTGATCGTTCGCATTCAAAATCAACATTGCCGGATCTCCATTTAAAGCACATCCATCACCTTGCATGTGCTGAATTACTTGGATCGGGCTGTTTGAAACTACTTGTCGAGGTGCAGCAATATCATTGTACTCAATAACTTGGCCAGCTGTCATGTTAAAAGGTGCTCCACCATCAATTGAAACTTGAGTAGCATTGTCCCTCGCTAATATTCGATAGGTGTAAACCCCAGTTGATTGAAATGGAGGTATATAATACTCAGTTCCCCAAGTTTCTGTAGGGAAAAGTTGATCGTACATATGATCACATGTGCTGCAATTCGTTGGAACGTTACTGCATTGTGCACCTCCATAAACAGCAAAAGGGCGACATTCTCCACTTAGCGGAGTTGCTTCAATCAAAGTTCCAGTAAGATCAGCCGTCGTAACGAGCGAATAAACTTGATAGGTCTCTCCTTCATCAAGATCTATGATATAAGGCACCCCAGCAGGATGACCACCAGCAGTTGATATCGAAGGCGTAATTTGAATTTGCGTTCCGTCTTCGGTTGCAACAATCAAAAATTCGGATTTGTTTGATGCCCCTAATCCATTGTAAGCAGAAACCAGATAGTTCGTGCCGAGTGAAACCTTAGGAAGAATTTTGGATGCGTCCGCACTAAATGTTGCAAAGTTAATCGCAAACACGCTGACAGTATCACTGGTAGTTATGTGAACACCTTTATTATCTACAACATCATTGCTGTTATGTTCTGCTACGTTATTTGGAATGATAATCGTTGTCGTTACATTCGGAACAACAGAAAAGTTGGTCGTCCAACCCACAAGAGGTAATTCTACCGTTCCTGTAGAGACTGTTTGCGCCGTGATAAACAATCGAAGTTCGGCATTACTCGACCCTGCATTGTTCATGTAGCCCATCCAAAACTCAGTGCCAACCGTTGGAATTGTATTCTGGGCACTCGAGAAAAAACTCAAGAAAAGCAAACTTGAAAAGAACACATGCTTCGCTATTGCATCGAAAAATACATTAAAGGTTCTGGTCATAAGTCTTACAGTCTCGCGACAATATAACGAGAAATGGCAGGCAGAGGTTAGATAAAACCTGAATGGGGGTTATTAGCTATTTAAGTGTTGGTTTTTGGGTGGGGGAATTCAGCAAGAATTCTTAACCATTAATACTATTTGGTACGTTGATGTTTAATTCCTTATTCGAGTTATTCTTGCCCACCCAATAAACAATTAACTATTAATAAATAGAGTTTACTACCTTAAATTAGTGATCAATTATCTAATCATGGAAAAATTTAATTTAAAACAAAAAATAGTATCAGGTCAAGTTCTGACAGTTGCACTTATATTAATCGGAAGTCAAGTTACAGCATCAATTCTACGACATAATAGAGAGAAGGCTGCGAAGAGAATGCTGGTGCCACTTGAATCTGCAGAGAAAAATCAAACTGACTTAAAAAAATACTAGGGTGATCTGTCAGAAAATCAAATACAAGAATTCAACAAATTAAATAAGATTATCAGTAATCACAAAATGCACTCTAAGGAAGTATTTATTGAAATAAATAAATACCATTTTCCCTCGACGACCCTACTTATTGTTTTTTCCGTACTATCTGCGCTCTTGGTGTTCCTTGTAGGACAAAACGATTGGCATGGAGCTTCATCAATAATCAAGAGCGCATTAATTACGAGTATTGCGCTAACGTCGTTT
This sequence comes from Crocinitomicaceae bacterium, assembly GCA_013215515.1. Lineage (GTDB taxonomy): Bacteria > Bacteroidota > Bacteroidia > Flavobacteriales_D > Crocinitomicaceae > UBA4466. The sequence goes on along the minus strand of JABSPC010000148.1, from coordinate 335 downwards.
TATGTTCTTTCAATACAAGTATTCAACCAAGATGAGATCATAACTAAAAACTTGAATAATTATGTTGAATTGGATAATTTGCAATTGGAAATATTCAATTATTGTGGAACTTATCCAAACACCAATTCAGAGGGAGACACTTTATCTTTTAATGAATTTCATACACATGTAGTTGAAAGGCTCGTATTGATGAATGAGATCTATGTTGAGTTCAACGAAGAGACAATTGAAGCTTCCGATTATTCTAAAATTCTTGATGGAAGTGAATAAAGAATTGTTTCAGCCTATAACGTACTCACATCAATGATGTAGCTTATTTATTTTCAAATAATTCG
>JABSPC010000147.1 GCA_013215515.1 Crocinitomicaceae bacterium | reverse complement strand
GAATCCCCTCCTCAATAAATTTTGCTTCAAGATTGTCCAAAAAAGGTTCTAGGTCAACGCCTTCTTTCTTGTATTCGGCGATTGTTCTTTCATACATTTGATCCTCGATCTCCTTATCATCGGAGCATGAGAACAGTAGAAAGAAAACGGTTATTAAGTAAAGGCTACGTGTCATTAATCCGACTTTAAATTTGAGTATTTGTTCAAGTTCAAGTCATAGAATTGTTTGTTCAGAGCCTTGCCAAGACGATAGTTGATTATCGTAACGTCCAACAAATTTTCTCGATACCTTTTCTCTTCTTCTAGATCCGGCAAGTTTGGATTCAAACAGATTTCACCTAAGTATTTCTTCTCTGCTAAATCGCCAGAAAGCCAACGACCATTTCTTTTCCCTTGGTGGAACATTCCCATCAAGTTCAGCTTTCCAAAAGGATCATAGTACTTCCATAATCCGTCAGGCAATCCGTTTTTCATTTTCCCTTCATTTTGAAGAACGCCATTGTCATAGAAATTCTGAACGATGCCATTCATTCTTCCTGTACTTTCATCAGCCTCCCAGACCGTATAGAGTTGGCGAATTTCGTAGTGGTCGGTATGTGCACAATCGTACTTTTCCATTTTTTCCAAGATGTAGGCATCGTAAAGCTTATTTCCTCCCTTATCGTAATCTGTTAAAATACCTTTGGATTTAAACATGATTGAATCATTCAATGTAATAATAGAGTCGAAGTAGTTCACTTCATACAGGAATTCACCTTCGTAATCAAAGAATTCCCAGTGTCCGAATTTCTTTCCGTCATCAATTTGGCCATCTCGCGCAACCGTATCGTTCGGATAGTATTTTGTCATGTGATACGACAATCCAGACTTATCAATTAGCCTTGGACGACCGAAATACTCCTCGTTCAAGCTCGATGACCCATAGCCTAATTTATACATCAATTTCTCCAAACTCATTGAGTTGGTTATATCCAAAGGATCAAATGAGATTGAATCTTCCCAATCGAAAGTATATCGTAAGCTCAGTTCATTTTCTTCCCAAATTTTTTCTTCAACAGGAAGAGAGTACTTGAATTTCACGTAATGGTATTTAAACCCAAGCGTATCGAAAGCCTCGTAATCATCAATTGGTTCTCCGTCCAAGAAGAATCCTTGTTTCGATATTTTACCATTCGTATGATACGTGATTGATTTACCATTTAAGAAACCGTTTTTGAAGTTCAAATCGTAAAGCAAAACACTGTCTTCATATGGAAGTGTGAGATATGTCTTTAAGTACCCGTCTAACCTTCCATTTTTATAGTTGGATTTAGAATATGCAATTGAGTAACGTGAAAAGTATTCACCATCCAAACTACCGTCCAAATAGGTCCCTTTTTCTTTCGTTCCACCGAACCAAGTAAATTCTTCGTACGGCCCATTCAACTTGCCTTTATCATATAAAGAAGTACTGTGCAAATAATAGGTTTTTCTCGATGGTAAAGAATCTTCTGAATATTCCCTGGTATATTTTCGGATCCTTTTGTGAATGGCATATTTTGAATGCAACCCAATCGGTTCCCCTCTATCAAAGGCTATTTCTGAAAGCAATCTTCCCGACATGTTTTTCCCCGTCCAAGTACCTTGTGGTTTCCCTTCAACCATTTTCCCTTTGATGTCAGTAGAATAACCGGAGATATAGTTTCTTCGTTCATAATAGCCGTTATCAGAGCTGCCAGCAGATGAGAAATAACCACCGTTAAGGACTTCGTAAAGGTGATGTTGGATTCCAGAGTAAACGTACCCACAATCGAAAAGACTGCTTACCAAATCGAGGTATCGACTGTTCTTATGACTTCCTCTTTTCAGATACCCAAGGAGCTGTCTTTTTACTATTCTGTCAGCCGATCGACTTTCGACATGCAGCGTAAGTTTGTTTTTAAAACTTCTAAATCGAGTTGCATTTTGAATCACCTTTACTTTACCGGTATACAGTTCTCCTTTTAGAAAAATTTCAACATCTTCCGTTATATCATAATGGCTATAAAAGTATTTCAAATTAAGTTTTAGTAGGGTATCGCTTACAAATTCTTTTAGAATTCCAGATGCCGTAGTAACAACCTTAAAGTCACCGTATCTCCAAATGGTTTTACCTGTCCAACTTCCATAATCTTGAGTAAAGACTCTCTCCGACTCCCATCGTTTTTTCCCTGTGTAGGAAAGGTCATAGTTCACTAATGTTCGGGTCTTAGGATCGTATTTCATTTCTCCAATAACCGTTGAGTCGGCGCCACTATAGGTTTTATGAAAAATAACAGACTCATCGGTAAACACTTCTTCCTTAAGAAAATCCCAGTTATCGTAAACAAAGTTCCCCGACATGATTTTGAGGAATTTCTCGTTCTTATACGTTGAAATTGGTTTTAATTCAGCCGTAATTCCATCAATAAATAATGATGGTGTCATTTCTTCCGGTTTGTCGAATTTTATAAAATCACCAAGAGAGTCATAAAATGCTGTTTCGTACAAAACGCCGTCATAATCATAAGCGCGGCGCACATATCGATTGGAATCAATGTCAAATTCAATTTTGTCATGAACGACTCCATTGTCCCAATAAACATCACCCTCGTCAGTTAGCTCACCGTTTTCAAATGTGTACCTCGTGAAGAGTTGACCATTTCGATAAAACTTTTCGTAAACACCTTGGTATAGCATTTTCGCTCCGAGGCTATCGATAAAATACCCTCTTGTTTCAACGAAGTCGGTACGAGGATCTTTTTGGAAGTCATAGAACCCATACATCCGATAGAAATTGTCTCGGTTTTTAAAGCGTTCAGGTAAATTACGGCTACGGTAGCCACCATAATACTCTAACCTGTGCGACTTGAATTGTTCCTCTTCAAGTTCTATATCTGGTTCTTCTTCAAATCCAATTTTATAAATATTTCCGGGTAAAGTCAACCGACTATAATCATATCCATGAAAATTGTAATCGAAATTATTCCCTGAGAAGAAGGATCCTGTTCGAATAATAGGTTTGTGCGACAAGGTCTCGTTTTTAGCATCTGCATACGTGAAGTTGTGGACTAGGGCATCACCTTCATAGGTTTTCCAATTTCCACTTTCTTCGCCATCTGTGTATTCACCAAGAATTTTGGTTATGTCTCTACGCCATGTTGTAGAGTACGGGCCGTGAAGAATTCCGTTTTTGTAATTTGCGGTTTTCACCATAGTATCAGTTAAAGGGAACCGGCCGTACTTACGAAAGTATTTTGTTTTATGCTTGTGCAGGTATCTTGGCACACTGTTGATTTTCAGCATCGTCCATTCACCGTGTTTCTGTCCGCTTTTGAATTCTCCTTCTTTTATTGTGTCACCAACAATATTCATCCAGACCGCGTGACCGTCGATGGCGTTGTTTTTTACACTAAAATAACCTGCGACCCTGTTAGTTTGCGGTTCGCATTTACCCTTTTTATTAACGAGGCAAAATTCTGAGAATAGTTGAACATATTTACCATCTGGGATAGCACTAAATGGAGGGATAACTTCTTTGTTAAATTCATATTTGGGCCCAATAAATACCTCTGGATGTTTTCGGACTTGTTTCACAAATCTGAATCCTACACCGAGTCTTCCATTTTTGTCTCTATTTCTTTTCCATTTATTCTTGAGTCTGGTTTCATTCCATTTAAGCATACCGCCAGATTGGTCTTCAAAATCTGATCGATTGAAGGATTTGGTTTCGCCGTACAATTGAAAATAGTTTTCGGGATTCAAAAAATATTCTTTGTCGTTAACGGCTAACCAATAATCGTCGTGTGAATTTATCTGCTCTGGATAAGGATATATTTTATAATACTGTCCGTCAATCTCCATTGAATCGACTTGTGCAGTAGCTTGTAAAGATGCCATGCAAAAGAGCAAGCACCCCAAAATTGTTTTCAATTTCATCCCTGTAGTTTTTGTTTCCTTAGCGTATTAAATATACGTATAGTTCTTCCACTTATTGCAGGCCGGTGGTCCATACTGTCTAAATGAAACAACAAGATGCTCTAAAAGTTACAAATCCATAAAGAATTGCGAATTGATTTATACTATTTTAACCTTGTTTGCCCGATTATTTTGAAAACCATGGGAAGTTGGTGATTTTTTCGTTTTTTT
>JABSPC010000146.1 GCA_013215515.1 Crocinitomicaceae bacterium | reverse complement strand
TCCTCCTGGCATTTCAATGTCAAGAAAAACCAACGTTGGTTGTTGGGTTTTAATCACTACTTCAGCATCCTGAATATTAGAAGCTGTTCCCACAATTTTAACATCAGGACAGTACTTCTCAAGTAGTACTTCAAGCGTATCTCTGTTCGCTTTAGTATCGTCTACAATTACAGCGTTAATCATAATTTAGTTATTAATTGGAATGGTTATCTCTACTCTTGTTCCAAGCGGAGCTCCATGTTCATCTTCTTTATCAATGATTTTCACTTTAAGTTCCAATTGCTGCATAAAATTTAATGCTTTAATTCGCTCATCCGTAATTTGCATTCCACGAGAAATGTGTTTCTGCATACGCCCCTCATTTAACGCCTTAGCTTGCTTTCGTCCTATGCCATTATCCTCGACAACACCAAATAAATGCGTTTCATTTACTACAAATGAAATGCTCAGTTTCCCTTGGCTTTTCAGGTTCTTTAAACCGTGGTTAATGGCATTTTCAACAAAAGGCTGAAACAACATACCTGGTATTTCGATAAAATCTGCTTCAATATCTGGATTCAAGTTAACGTCAATCTCAAAGGGTGTTTCGAACTGTAAATTCTCCAAATCGATGTAATGGGTTAAAAGATCTACTTCTTCTTTCAAGGTGATAAAGGTAGATTTTGAATGCTCTAAAAACATTCGCATCAACGTCGAAAATTTCCCCATGTATTCGTTAGCCTGCAACTCATCATTGATTAAATAAAAATGCTGGATAGAGTTTAAAGCATTAAAAATAAAATGGGGATTCATTTGCGCTTGCAAAGCCTTTAACTCAAGTGTAGCAAATTGTTTGTTCAGTTCTGTTTTTGCAGTCTCTTTATTTTTGATGGTGTTAATACGATACCTTAGAAGAAGGTAAAGTACTAAACTGAAAAGGGCAATTACACAAAACATGAACCAGGACGCCTCCCAAAAGGGTATTGGAACACTAAATGAATAGCTTGTTTCATTCGTTGGGTCTTCATAACTTCTTACGCGAAAAACATAATCCCCTCCGGATAAATTACTGAAATAAGCCGTCCTTCTAGTCCCTGCATTTACCCAATCAGAGTGTTTACCTTCAAGTTTATATTGAAAGCGAACATTCTCAGAAAAAGAGAAAGTGGGAATAGTATATTGGATCTGAATTTCATTATTAGTTGAGCTTATGATCAGTTTACTGCCTACATTAAAAAGTATCCCGTCAATGCTAATGGATTCAATGAGTATTTTCGGTTGAGTTTGCTCAACAATATCTATTGGCTTCACTGAAACAACCCCCGACAATGTTGGGAATAAGATTGAACCATTATCACTTAGACATGCCCAATTTTGCCCCCCTCCATTAAACTCTACATTATTTAATCCATCCTCCTTCAAATAAATTCTACTATTGAGTACCTTAGACTTTCCATCGGCTAGCTTATTTAAGCTAGTTTTCTCGACACGATATAATCCTTGATTAGAACTCATCCACAAAAAACCAAACTCATCTTCCATTATTGAGCTTATATTTGGATTCAGCATTCCGTTCTGTACGCCATATTCAAAGCAATTTCCATCTACACATCTGCTCAAACCAAAACCATAAGTCCCTACCCAAAGAACTCTTTGCTTATCTTCATAAATGCACCGAACCATACCTTGATTAAATCCTGATAAAGAAGTATGATTCTTACCATCAACAACCCCTACACCGTCAAAAGAACCATAGTAAATAACTCCTTTACTATTCTCCATAATAAAAGTGACATTCTCATACCCCAGACCTTCTATCTTTTTGAATTCATTATTCTCAAATTTATGAATGCCATCTTCCGCACCAATCCAAATCACCCCTTTTGAATCTTCAAAAAGTGCACGAATAAAAGCGGGTTTAAATATCCCTTCAGATTTTAAGAAAACGCTGTCACCATTCGCCTTGTATTGGTATATCCCCTGGCTGTATGTCCCAATCCACTTGGTACCTTTTCGATCTTCTAAAATAGAATAGATACTTGATTTTCCACGTTTTGGAAAGTTGTGGTACACATTGTATTTGTCAATGTATTGTAGTTGTCCGTGTTCGAATCCAATCCAAATTGAACTATCTCTCATCCGGTAAATAGAACGAACTGACTCTTTGTACAAATGCTCATTCGTGACAGAATTAAAGGTATGCCTTTTTAACTTGTTTAATCCGTTGATTGATGTTCCAATCCAGATATTCCTTTCCATATCGGAGTAAAAACAAGTTAGCGTTTTGCCAGAAAGTCCATTATTAGCATCAAACTCATAAACTTTACCATCTTCATAAACGATGAAGCTTTCTTTACCATGAATCAATAGGTTTTCAGCGCTTAATTGCTCTATACCAACGGGGTTCATAGCACCTATGACTCGGGTTATAGCATCAGTACTAAAGGAGCCGTCAAAAAATTTATGCACTTCCCCCTCTTTCCCAACCCATAGGGTATCGTTAATACCTTCAGATAAGAAGTGAATTGGCTCCAAAGAATTTCCAACTAAGCTTAATTTATCAGATTTTCTGTATAGTCCTTTATCAGTACCGATGTAAAGTTCTTTACCAACAAATTGCAAACCAGTTATCGCTAGATTGTTTAATTCTATCAGTTGAATAAAGGAATCATTAAATTCATAGATTCCATGTCTCCCCACCCCCATTACAATCTTTCCTGATTCACTCTCGGTTATGAAAACCTTGGACTGACCAAAGGGACAATTATAGGACTTAAACTGACCATTTGAGTACAGTACTATGTTGTAGATGATTTTCTTTTTAGTAGTTCTCGAATTAATAAGCCAAAGTCTCCCTTTAGAATCAGAGAACATTTGCCGAATGTGATTCGACTTAAACTCTGGAACATTCAAAGAATTAAATAGCTTAAATTTCACCCCATCAAAACGAACCAAACCATTGTGAGTTGAAATCCAGAGGTAGCCGTCTCTAGTTTGTGTTATGCCAGTAATGCTATTCTGTGGTAGACCATTCTCAGAATTCCACGTTTGAATGGAATAAGGCAGATTATTGGTCAATCCTTTTTCAGAAAGGGTGGGTTTAGACTGACCAAGACATAGCAAACACTGTAGTGTTACTCCTAAAATAAAAACTATTTTTTTTACTCTTTTCATTTGCTCAAGTCAATCAAAAATAGAGATAAAATAACAACTGTTTAATTGTGAAGCATGTAAGGTTTAAAATAGCCCATCACTTATTCTCAAATTGATGCACTTATCCCTTCAATCCAATCACTTACTACATAACACGTTGTTTTTGTGATGCTTACTAACGCTTCAAGTACCTTTGACCATGTAAATAAAAATCTTTTTCAAAAATAAGTAACATGAGAAATTACAATAAAAAACGCAATAACATCCTCGTAAAATCTTTTTCCATTCTATTCCTATTATGTATAAGCTGTAATGGCTTTAGCCAAAACTGGAACGAAATAATGAAAACGGTTAATTCGGATAGAGCAATTGCAGATAATTACGGATGGGCAGTTGATATATCTGGCAATTACGCTGTAATTGGAGCCTACGGGGATGATGAAGATGAAAATGGAGCTAACCTGATGTACTCTAGTGGTTCTGTTTACGTGCTAGAAAGAAATGGTGCTGGAGTATGGAGTG
>JABSPC010000145.1 GCA_013215515.1 Crocinitomicaceae bacterium | reverse complement strand
ATACCCTTTCCATGTAGTGTCTTTAATAATCGTATTTGATGTTCCGACCCTCCAATACAAATGATGATTCATGGGGTCAGATGAACTAGCATCGGAAACGGATACTGAACGCCCCTCAAAAAGCACATTCGGTGCTCCAGGTCCAGTATAAGGGAATGGCGTGGCTGTATTAAAGCCGGCCGTTATTCCGCCAGAAACGCCATTGAATTTTGTTCTTCCCCATCCTTCTCCAGCAGTGTAGAACGAGCTTGATGAATTTGAGGCTTTAACTCCTTCGAAATATTCCTCGAAAAAAAAGGACTCGTGCTTTGAAATTATGTAATCTGAAACCGAAGAAAAAGTACCGAAATTGACGTCTGTTTCTACAATATACCTGGAGTTATTCGTGCTTGAATTCCAAGTGAAGAAATACAGTAGCGTATCGTTGTAAAGACTATAACCTGGATTTCCTATCGTATTCGCATCAACGAAAATAGTTGAATCTAGCCATCCGTCATTTCGTTCAGCATAGAACAAAATGTAATCTCCTGGATCAATTGAATTATCACCACCATCAGCAACATGGATTGGAATTTCTTTTTCCTTTCCGAAAATTTGAATATTGTCTGATTGAAATGCTGAGAGTGGAATACCAGATGCGTCCAAAGTAGCATAATCTAGTTTGTAAATTCCTGTTTCGTAAATTTGAAATGTGTAATAAGACTGAGAATAGTCAATCCACTCATTTCCATACGTCTGTGCACTCGACATGAATGGCGATAAAAGTAGAAGCGTTATGTAGTGTCTCAGTATCATTCAGTATCTCCAGGACCACTGGGCTTATTGAGTTTTATTCTCAGTGAAACTACGTGTGAATAAAGTGCCACTGAAGCGTCACCTATATCAGTAAACGCATAGTCAAGGTAGAAGTTTTTAATGTTTAAACCAATTCCAATATTAGGTTGAATATTAAATGTCTCTGAATCATCAAAGTTTTTAACGAATTGCATATTCGAAACACCAGCTCTTAATTGAACATAGTTTTTAAATCCAATCTCAACTCCAACGTGAGGATCAATAGAAATCAACCCCGTTTTTAAAATGGTATTACGCCGACCATCAGTTGTAATGTCAAGATCAATTTCACTTGACGCGTAAATTCCTTTTTTACCCAAATCAAACTTTTTATATCCGGCAAGTATTATTCTAGGTAATGTCAATTCTAATCCGTTTTCAGGAAGAGCATTTCCAGTGTTTAAGAAAACTTCTTGCGTTTCGCTATCTAATGTAAAGACCCAAGCGTTAAATGTCGAAGTAACATCTCTCAACATTAACCCAAATTTCCACTTCTTTTTAGTTTCGTATTGAGCTCCAGCATCAAGTCCAAATCCCCATGACTTTGCAAAACTTCCAATTTTTCTATGAATAATTTTGAAATTTCCTCCAACGCTTAGTCCTTTTATAGGCAGCTTTCTAGCGTATGAGAATAAGAATCCGTAATCAGCTGCAGTAAACGAAGTGATTCTATCGTAATCAATGTTTCCGTTATTATCAATTAATTGGGTTGTATTTGGGATGTCATCAACTGCAAAACGAATAGCGGTAAATCCAACCGTGCTATT
>JABSPC010000144.1 GCA_013215515.1 Crocinitomicaceae bacterium | reverse complement strand
AACCTGTCATTAAAATAATCGGTTCTTTAGGAACAGGTGAGTATTTATTTAATTCAGTAATATCAATTCCTGCAGAAGAAACTGAAACCGCAAGATCTGGAGCATAATATTGTGTAGTAAAACGATCTTGTGGTGTGAAAACTAAAATACGATCTACACTTCGATACATATTAAATTCATATTTCTCTATTTTTTTTATTTGAGATCTACTTTTTAAATGAAGTTTCAAATGCATTTCTTCCATTTCTCTATATTTTTCATAGGAAGAAGTAATACATCGATGACAAGATATCATTGTATGAACTGCCGATAAATAAGGGTTTTTATAAAGGAATTGACCCATTTCTGAAAACTCAGCAATCACTATATCATAGTGCCCATCTTCTACAACATCAGCTACTTTTTTAGTCATCCATTTTGAATATAACTTCCATATAATATATGGACGTCTAGATATTGTATAATCATTAGAAAAAAATTTAACAGGCTGAGATCCTATATGTAACTCTGTTAAAAGCACTCGTAGAGACTCTATCTCTTCATCAGTCTCATTATGTGTATATGAAATTAATCCAACAGAATTTCCTTTTTGGATTAAATATTTAATCCGATTAAAAACAATTCTATTTCCACCAACAACTTGCGAATGAGGAAGTTTATAGGTTAGAAATAGTATCTTCATAGATCATCCTATTTCAGTACAACTCTTGTATGAGTTTTAAAAATTCATCTGAAGTATAATCGCTTAATTCACGACCAGATAAACGAACAGCTTCTTCAATATCTATACACATTTGCTGAAGTACATGATGAGATTCTTTTGAACCCATAAAAATTTTAGAATGTTCAGAATGACTAATACGAATATGCCCGTCATCGTTATCAAATCCGATGCCTAGCAATCCAACCACTCGGCTCTTTCCAGCTTCGCTCATCCTTTTTATTTATTCCCTACTTGCACTGAGATCAAATCTCTGGCTTATTTCCGTTCATTCCTGCCCGATGGTGTAATGGTAGCACAGCAGACTCTGAATCTGCTTGTCTAGGTTCAAGTCCTAGTCGGGCAACCACTCTATCTTTACGTAACTCGAATAGGCATTAAAACGTAAAGAAACGAAACGGTGGTTTTTATAACTCCAGGACTTAACTCATCAGATAACTCAAAAAATATTTCATCTGAATCTAAATGACGTAGTGGAGCCATTAAAAATCCTGGATTAAAGGCAATTGAAATTTCTTTCCCATCATATTTAACAGGAATGGTTTCCCGCGCTTCACCAATCTCAGGACTATCTGTAACAAGTTCTAGTTTATTTTTTCCAAACGTTAATTTAATTGAAGCTGTTTGATCATCTGTAAGAAGTGATACACGACGAACTGCAGTTAATATAGTTTCACGATCAATTGCTACACGCTCTTCACATTGAGCTGGGATAACTTGTTGAAAATTAGGATACGTTCCTTCAATTAATTTGGATACAATTACAATTTGATCAAAATCAAATTTAATTTGCGTTGCAGAAACTCGTATACGAAGTATTCCTTCTTCACCTAATGTTTTAATTAATTCATTAATTGTTTTAGAGGGTACAACTAAGTCCGCTTGTGTATCCTCGGAAAATTCAACTTCTTGCTCTACCATAGCCAATCGACGTCCATCTGTTGCTACAATCGTCAATTTTCCATCTTTAAAGCTAAGCAAGGATCCATTCAAAATATAACGTGTTTCATCTGTAGAAGATGCGTATGTAATTTTCTGAAGCATTTCTCTAAATGTATTTTGTTCAATAGAATAAATGGCATTCTCTTCAAATTCAGGATGAGGTGGGAAATCATTTTCAGATAATCCAACTAATTT
>JABSPC010000143.1 GCA_013215515.1 Crocinitomicaceae bacterium | reverse complement strand
TATTGTGATAAAGGACCCGATCGAAGGTAAAGAGTCCGAATCAGAATTGAAGTTACTCGAAACCGTTAATTCACTCAAGAATGATTTTTTATCCTTGGTCGAATTGTCACCGAAAACTGGGCGTACGCATCAATTGAGAATTCATTGCGCGAATATTGGCCATTCGATAGTTGGTGATAAACAACATGGCGAAGAAGGGAACGTAATGAACCACAAGGGGCTCTTTTTGGCGGCTGTTTCGTTGAAGTTTATACATCCTATATTGAATGAAGAGTTGCTCGTCGAATTGGATCAACCTAAGAAGTTCGATGCGTTGTTACGACGAGAAGAAGAATGGTGGAAAAGAATTATGAATTGTTGAATTATAACTTATGAATTTTTCAACCATGCCTAATTCCAAATTAGAAACTACTTCTTCTTTAAAGTTCCTCCAAAGAAAGTACGATGTCCTTTGGAAGCATCGCAATCCTGCTCTTCGTCAATTATAATTTTGTGGTCAAAGAATTTAATGGATAATTCACAACCTTCTTCACCTTTGAATTGATCTAGTTTTGTATTTACCAGTTCCGCTAACTCCGCCGGAATGATAATTGCGTCCGGTAACATCATAAAGAATTATGAATCGATCATTTCCAATATCAGTAATAGAACAGTGGTCCTCTGCTTCTTTAATCCTAAAGTCATCTATTTCAGAATCGAAAACTTCAATTTTGTGGATGAGCTCGTATTCGTTAAACACAGGTTTCAAATGTTCTTTAACGACCGTGTACATTGTAGTTTAGCCCCTAATAAGTTCGGAGTGTTCTTTTGAATTTCGAATCGTACTCTCCGTTAAGATGAATTTGTTTCTTGTGCTTCGCATACCAATAACTTCCGGTGACATCAGAACCGTTAAAGCTGAGCACCATAACAATAGGAGAGTTATATATTCCAACTGTTCCTGCATAGTAGATCCAAACTGAGTCAATTGCTGATTCTTCCTCAATTTGAGTTTCTTGTTCAGATGGGATTCCGTCAGTCGGTTTTTGCGAATCATCTGTGTTTTCGCTATCGCTAGAACAAGCAGTTAACAGAGAGATAAATAGTATAGGAAGTACAAGGTTTTTCATAGGATTAGATTGGTTCAGAATTAATTAAAAAGACAGATGTCACCTGAAATGATGTTGGTACAGCCAGCATAGTCTGTGGTTGTTGCACAATACATACTGCCCCAATTTCTGTAAATATTTCCACTTAAATTTCCTAAGTCATCAACGTAAATTGTTCCGCCATAATTCTGCCATGTAACCCATGTGTTGCCAGAGTAGCTACCGAATTCAACATAATAGGATGTGTTTTTCTCAAATGCGAAAGGGCTGCTATTAGAAACTGAGCAAGTATTTACTAAAAACGAGTGATCCACTGAAGTGCCACTTTGCGTTAGTTTAATATAGGGTACAACGCCATTGAAATCGCTGCTTAAGGCGGCATCACTTATGTATATCGGGACTTCAACTGTATTCGTAGAAGTTGTTTTTGAACAGCCCAATAGCGTTAAAGCAAGGATAGAAAAGAGTAGTGTAGATTTCATAATGATAGTTTTTTAGTTAATGTAATCTGAGGTAGAAATAAACTTTGTGTAAATGAAATTTATGAGATCTTAGGTTCAACATAGTACATATCTATTTCACCTTTGTTCTTGGCGGCTATCTTTCCACGGTACTCGCACCCAAATTCATCCTTAATTATATTATACGTAGAGCTAGAAATATTGACCTTACCGACAGTGCCACTGCTTTCCATTCTTGCAGCTGTGTTTGCAGCATCCCCCCAGATGTCATACGCGAATTTTTTAATTCCAACAATCCCTGTTACGACTGGTCCAGTGTGAATCCCGATTCTAATTTCAAAACCTTGATGCCCTTGAGATTAGCGCTGTTTTCTATAAGTCAACATGAAATCACGAATTTCCAATCCAGCTTGAACAGTATTTCTAGCATGGGTATTGTTTTCAGCCGGAAGACCTCCTGTGCACATGTAGGCATCTCTAATTGTTTTTATCTTTTCAATGTTATATTTGCTTGTGATTCGATCAAACTCCTTGTAACATAGGTCAATTTCAGCTACTAATTCTTCCGGTGTTAAAATTTCCGAGATCATTGTAAAGCCTTTGAAATCTGTGAATAGTACTGAAACTAAATCATAGCTTCTTGTTTTTGTCGAACCGTATTTCTTCAACTCTTCGGCTGTTTCTTTAGGCAAAATGTTCAATAGTAATTCTTCTCTAGCTCTTTCTCTTCCGTTATGATTACATTATATTTTCTCTTGATTATATAGCCTCGAAGAATTAGTCCCGCTACAATTAATAGCAAAAAACATTCCTCCATAGAGTGCTATTTTTTGAGTATCGTCTTTTGCAATTTGAGCTTTGTGTTCTTTGAGTTCAAGATCCGTGATTTCAATTTCTTTAACCCTTGCAATACTATCTGCCATTTTTTCTTTATCGAAAAAGTGGTTCATTTCAACTCGTACCAAATTCTTTGTTTCGTCTTCATTTGTTAATTTTTTGACAAGTTTAGT
>JABSPC010000142.1 GCA_013215515.1 Crocinitomicaceae bacterium | reverse complement strand
GGCGGCATTGCAGAAGTGTCACGTGGGAGAAATGGTGGGAGAGGAGGAAGAAGAGGAGGAAGAGTCGAAGGTAGAGAAGGAGGAGACTTCGGGAAAGGATTCTTCGAAAAAGGAAGAAGTTGCAGAAATGTTTAACAACATCTCCAAGCGATATGATTTTCTTAATCATTTTCTTTCAATGGGAATTGATCGACTTTGGAGAAAGAAATCTATTAAGCAACTGGAAGAAATCCAACCGAAAAGAATCTTGGATATTGCAACTGGGACGGGAGATTTTGCAATTGCGGCATTAAAATTGAACCCAGATGAAGTAATCGGTGTTGACATTTCACAAGGAATGTTGGACATGGGGATTCAAAAAATGGAGAAAAGAGGATATGATAATACAATTAAGATGCTTTTGGGAGATTCCGAGAGCCTTCCTTTTAACGATAATTATTTCGATGCATTAACTGTAGGATTTGGAGTTCGGAACTATGAGAATCTTGAACAAGGCCTTTCTGATATGCTTAGAGTACTCAAGCCAGGAGGGAAAGCAGTCATTCTCGAGTTTTCAAAACCAAAGAAATTTCCGATTAAGCAATTCTTTGGGTTTTATTCGAAACGATTGATTCCATTTATTGGTAAAATGATTTCGAAAGACAAACGCGCTTATGCGTACTTGCCAGAATCAGTTGAGGCATTTCCAGAAGGTCAGACCTTTAAGGATATCATGTCGAAAACAGGATATAATAATGTTGAATCTATTCTTGTAAGTGGTGGAATAGCTACAATTTATAGCGGAACTAAGTAATAAAATTAGACTTGAGAAAACAATATCAAATATATCTTTCCGTTTTATCTTCAATGAAGATTGCATTGTTATTCTGTATTGGATTTTCTTTCAGTACATACTCCCAAAGAGAAAAGCCAAAGAACTATCGTAAATTCGACGAAAAGGTCTTGCATTTTGGTTTTATGTTGGGTGGAAATACGGCGGATTTCACAGCATATCAAAAGTTAAATGCTTACGAGTTGTTTGGTTTAAAGTCCTTAGAAAATAAAAGCTCGGCAGGAGGTCAAGTTGGAATCGTAACGACATTAAAGGTTGGAACGCCGGTAGTTCGCTTGCGCTTTATCCCAACACTTTCTTTTCAAGAACGAATTTTGAGATATACTTTTGTTAATCCCGATACAAATTCCACCGTAGATATTTTTAATGAAAGACGTGTTAATTCAACGAACTTGGATTTTCCTTTGATGTGGCAATTCAGAACGGTCCGTTATAACAATTTCGCTTCGTATGTACTTGTTGGCGGACAATACTCTGTCGATTTGCAATCTCAAGAAGATGCAGCTCAAGATTTTATCGATCCATTTATTAAGATTAAGAAACACGATTTTCAAGCACAACTTGGACTGGGAGTGGAGTTCTTTGCACCTTATTTCAAATTCGGAATGGAAGTGAAATATTCTCACGGGTTGATTAATTCGTTTATTCAAGACAACACACCTGTGTCTGATCCAGTGCAGAAACTATACAATAAAGTATGGTGGTTCTCAATTATTTTCGAGGGCTAAGTTTGACGTTTAATTTAAAATGATCAAATAGCATGAGATTTGGTCTCAATCAAATAAATATTGTTTTTTGATGTTACTAAAGTCGAAATTCTACGTTGAAGATGTAACTTTTTTCCACTAAGACCATCTTACAAGCATGAAACTCACTTCTTATAAACTTTCTCTGTTACTCGGTTTTCTGTTTTGTAACTTTTACATGTTTGCTCAAAGTATCTCTGGATTTGTATATGATGAATCTAATAATCCTGTGCCTTATGCAAAAGTATATTTTAAAGATCGAGGGAACTCAGGAGGTTCTGGAAGTGAGAATTCTGGAGCAATCACTGACTTCGAAGGAAAATACTTTTTAGGGTGTTCAATGGGTGTTCAGACATTGGTTATTACCTGTATTGGATTTAAAAACCTAGAGGTGCAAGTCACAGTTAATAAAGCCGAGACAACGATTCAAAATGTATACTTAAAGCAAGTTGTTCAGGATGTGGAAGGCGTTTCTGTATCGGCTAAGAAGAGAAACATGGGATGGATGATTGTTCGGAATGTGATTGGTCATAAGAAGGAAATGATCCGCCAAATGGATGGGTACACATGTGAGATTTATATCAAAGGAGTTGAAACTTTTGATAAAAAGAAAAAGCCCCAAAAGGCGGTAGAAGAAAAAAATGAACCTGTTGATATTTTCCAGGAAGAAGAGGATAAGGTTAAAGAAATATTGAAGAAGGAAGCACGTCTTAACATGATCGAGATCAATCTCACGAAGCATTTTCAGTACCCAAAGGATATTAAGGAAATCAGGACAGGGTATGAAAAAATCGGAAACCCAAATCAAATTTATTATCAATCAACGGTAGGAGGCGAGTTCAACTTTTATAAAAGCTTGGTTAACAAAGATGATTTACACCTTGGGCCCATAGTTTCTCCTTTGCATCCTTCAGGGATACTCTCATATAAGTACAAATTAACAGAGATTCAAACGGAAGGGAATGATACCATCTATGTGATAAAAGTTTCGTCAAGATCAGTGGGGAACTCAACACTTTCAGGGTTTTTATATATCAAGAAGCACGATTGGGTGTTGACTAAGGTTGACCTTGCTATGCACAAAGGAAATTTGAAGATCTATGACGATTTTCGAATTATTCAGGAGTTTGTTCAATTGGACAGTTTATGGTTGCTTGATAAGCAAGTCTTTGAATACAAAACGAAATACGGAAAAGAAACTGTTTTGGGAAAGACAACCGTTGATTACTCTGACTATAAGATTAATCCAGAATTTCCTAAGAAGTTTTTCAGTAACGAACTCGGTGTTACGACAAAAGAAGCGTACGAACGAGACAGTACGTATTGGGATAAGATTCGACCCATTCCATTAACGTTAGAAGAGCAACGTTCGAAGTTTGTTCAAGACAGCGTTCAGGCAATTTATACATCAAAGATTTATCTCGATTCTGTAGATTCTGTTTACAACAAGGTGACATTCCTTAAAGTTGCTTTTCTTGGGGTAGGACATATGAATCGAGATAATAAAACGCGTTGGATGTTTCCATCTGTCGTATCTTTAGTTGAGCCAATTGCGATGGGGGGAATTCGATTCGGACCGTACGTTTCTTACTTTAAAAAATGGAAAAATAGCCAATGGATAAGTATATCCTCTAGTTTGAATATAGGATATAACAATCTTGATATACGTGGATCCGCGACGGTCTATCATCATTACAACCCCAAAAAGTTATCCACTTATTTCATATCAGGGAGTAAAAGCGGGCGGATGATAAATTCTAACAATGCCATTTCTTCACTTCTAAACAGGCAAAATATATATCAAAATATCGGGCTAAATGCCAGTCATATTACCGAGTTGTTTAATGGTTTGTATATATTCAATTCATTCAGGCTTGATCAGCGCTATCAATTTGATTTAGATTACAAGTTTGTTACTTGGCTTGACGCAGAATTTGAAAATACCGAACCTGTTCAATTTGAGAAGTACAATTCCTTTCGAACACTTTTTTATATTACGTACGTTCCGGCTCAGAAATACATGACGGAACCAGACCGAAAAGTGGTATTGGGAAGTGCTTGGCCTAAGTTTACCGTAGGCTGGGAGAAAGGATGGAATCAGGTTTTTAACTCAGTTGTAGACTTCGATTATTTGTACCTGTCTGTTAGACAGTCTTTTCAGATTCGAACATTTGGAGAGTCAAAATACAACTTGGTTATGGGCCAGTTTGTGAATCAAGATAGCGTTCAAGTTATTGATAGAAAGTACTTTAGACAGGCTGATAAAAATAAATGGCTAGCATTGGCGTTTATTGATCCATTGCATAACTTTCAAAATCTAGATTCAACTTACGAAACGAAAGATTTGTATATCCAGGGACATTACATTCATCACTTTAATGGAGCGATCGTAAACAAGATCCCGTTTATGAAAAAGACGGGGGTTAAAACAGTCGCAGGAGCCGGTTTTATTTTCTTGCCAGAGCATGATAATTACTTTTACACGGAAGCCTATATTGGCGTTGAACGGATATTTAAAATATTTCGAGAACGGGTAAGAATCGGTACCTATATTATTGGAAGTACCCAGAATAATTCGTTTAAATTTCCTGATGATCAGCAACCTCGGCATTTTAAGTTTGCCATTTCTTTTGATATCATGAATAACGACGCGAACGATTTTAATTTTTAGCACATAATTTAATGATGAATTAAAAATTATGAATTATGAGTTATGGTTGAAGTTCTCAATTATCTTTGACATGAAGAGTTTAATTATGAATTCATAATTCAGATTTAAAAATGGAATCAACCACAGTTCAATTTCAAGCAACACCGGAACAGTCAAAAGATGATGTCTATTTGCGTAATCGTATTTCACGCGAACTTTCTATCGATTTAAATGCATTTGAATTCTCTTGGAGAAGACGGTCGATTGATGCTCGAAAAAGAGATGTAAAAGTCAACTGCACGTTTGATGTTTTTGATGATGGAAATGAACACGTACTAGAGGCGTCATTTGCTGCTCAGAATGTTGAAGGTAAACCCAAAGTGGCGATTATTGGTTCTGGACCGGCAGGTTTGTTTGCTGCACTTCAAGCTTTAGAGTTGGGATTAAAACCTGTTATATTCGAAAGAGGAAAAGATGTTCGGTCGAGACGTAGGGATTTGGCTGTTTTGAATAAAGAATCCATTGTTAATCCTGAGTCCAATTATTGTTTTGGTGAAGGAGGAGCGGGAACTTATTCGGATGGTAAATTGTACACGCGATCCAAAAAACGAGGTGATATAAAGCGAGCATTGGAGTGGTTTGTACAATTCGGTGCAACGGACGAAATCATGATTGATGCTCATCCCCATATTGGGACGAATAAATTGCCTCAAATAATTGTGTCGATGCGTGAAACGATTATTAGGTATGGAGGAGAGGTTCGATTCGACGAAAAGTTAACTGATATTATAACCGAAAATGGTGAGGTGAAAGCCTTGGAGATTAATGGGGCTGAGATTCATGAATTTAGCGATGTAATTATCGCAACGGGCCATTCGGCGAGAGATATATTTGAATTGTTCGATCGCAAGAAATGGAAACTAGAAGCGAAGGCTTTTGCTTTAGGTGTTAGGATAGAACACAGTCAATATCTCATTGATACGATTCAATACAGTGGACGATTAAATGACGATTTCCTGCCTCCTGCAAGTTATTCTTTGGTTGCTCAGGTAGATGGACATGGCGTTTACTCGTTCTGTATGTGTCCGGGTGGAATTGTGGCTCCATGTGCTACCAATCAAGAAGAAGTAGTCACAAATGGTTGGTCACCTTCAAAACGAAACAATCCCTATTCTAATTCGGGAATCGTTGTTTCTGTATCGCCTGAGGATTTTGAGAATCATGAAAATGATCCATTGGTGTGTTTGAAGTTTCAGCAAGAAGTTGAACGGGCCTGTTGGGAAGCAGCGGGAAAGACACAAAATGTTCCTGCACAGCGCTTATTGGACTTCATGGATGGTAAGGTTTCAGCGGATTTACCTGATACTTCATATCATCCAGGCTTGACTAGTCTTGATTTGAATAAGGTACTTCCAAAGATGATATCTAAACGACTGAAAGCTGCGTTTGAGGAGTTTGGTCGTAAAATGAATGGATACCTCACTAATGACGCCGTATTACATGCACCTGAATCTAGAACGTCATCGCCAATTCTAATACCGCGAAACGAAGATTTGCAGCATCCAGATGTTAAAGGAGTTTACCCTTGTGGTGAAGGGGCAGGTTATGCAGGTGGGATTATATCTGCGGCAATCGATGGTATGAAATGCGTTAAGGCGATTCATGAGAAGGTTAATGGAGCGGAGGGTGAATTACTACAATAGGTAAAAGTAATGTTCTAACTTTTCTTAACTAAAAACCTTCTCAATATCCAGACTAATGCGACAGCAATCAGCGCATATGTAAGCATTTTACCGCTATCCTCCATTTCTTTTCGAGTTTATTTTACTTCAGCATTTTCCTCTGGAACGTAATGATATGGAGAACTGTGTTTAATGGATTTTATTAATGTTTCAAATAACTTTTTGTCGGTAGGGTTGATTCCATTGGAGTTATCGAATTGGATTCCCATAATTCCTAATTCATCAACGCTAAAACCAAAGGGCGAGGTGGTGCCTAGAACATTCGTTTCTCCAAAAACGCAGTGAAGAGTTTTATCTATTTTCGCAACTTTAAATTCGATTCCATTGCCCTTTATTACTTTAAACTTAAGCTCAACGATCTTGTCGAAAGTCAGGTTTTTTTGTTCCATCTAATGAGTCATAATAAATAGTGATTATCTGTAATTCATTGAGCCTATCTTTGTGTTCATATACAGTCATTATTCGTCGATAAAATAATGTCGACTTGAAAGTTTCTAGCTTATCGAGAGAGTATTATTTGAACCCAAGAGGCAATTTTATTTTACTTCCATGAAACGACATTAGCGTATCGCTTCCCTAAGATGTATTAAGGCAAAAGCAAAACAGAACGATGAATAAATTGTGGTTCATATCAAGTTAATCCGGTTAATGATTCCAAATTGACTTCATTCTGATTCGAGTCTGAAGAATTATCTCTGTAAGCTACCAAGTCAGCCAATGTAATTATAGGCGCTAATGTTTTAAATATTGTCCTAATTATAGTCGTGGTTGGCAAGCGCAATTAATCAATTAATTGTTAATCTGAAACCCTCCCCCCAATGACATGCACAAAATCGAACAAAATATTCCCCTTTGTCTTTTTCTGTAAAAAGGATGAAGTT
>JABSPC010000141.1 GCA_013215515.1 Crocinitomicaceae bacterium | reverse complement strand
TGGTCCGCCAAATAGGACAAGCACTGTTCTGGCGTGCCAAATTTAGCTCTAAATTCGTTTCTCGATAAACTCTTTAATATTTTCATTTCCCCTTTGTTTTAAACAAAGAAACATCATCACCTCGTAAACAATTTACGTCTTTAGATTTAAAGGGGTAACCCTATTATTTTTAAAGAATATAAAGGCCACTTCCAATACTAACGACATAAATATCAGTGAATTGGACTAAGAGTTGACAAATTTAATTGCTGATGAAAGGGATGATTCATCCGGCCCAACCATGTAAAAGTAGAGTTTCGGAAAAACAATGATGACGGCAAATACGGTTCCAAACGAAAGCCAAAGGCGCTTGGAATTAAAAGTGAAATAATATTTTTTATCCAGCCAGTTGATTTAAGTTAGGTAATGCAATTGCCCAAGAATGGCAAATGAAAAAATAAATATTTCCAGCCGATAATGAAATGCTAAAATAGCCGAAACTATAATGAGTGCAATGTTTAAATTATCTATTTGTCCTGATTTCATGTGTTATTCTAAGGTCTTGAAGGTAATGAAATAAAGTTGTATTTGGTCGAATCTATTTTGTCATTGACCCGTCTAGAACCCACATCGAAATAGATCTTATAACCCTGGTTAGATAGACTGTCAAGAATACGATTGGATGGAATTTGAGTGTAAGCCGTGTAATCCGTGTAGAACATAACTTCTATAGGATGATCCGTGTTGAAGATGACTGTTTTATCGCTTTCGCCAAGATCTAATTTTTTTATTGCAACGATCCATGCTGGGTTTCTTTCATATTTGTTAAATGGTTTCAAACGTTCTAAAGAGAATCGAATAGGAAGAGCGATTAGAGCAATCAGCACGGCTACGACCAACCACTTTTGCTTGAATTTTGAAAGATTGAATTTCAGGTAGTGGAAGTAAAATGCAATCAGTAGAAAGAGTGCTGGAGCTGTGAACAGCGTGTATCCCTGCATTTTTGTTGCGGCAAATGAGAAGAACAAATAGGGAACGAGAATCCAAATGGTTAAAATACGAATACGGGTGTTTTTCCACTTTTTCACTAACAAGTAAATGAGCCATAGGACGGGTAAATAAACAAGTTCCCCATAAACCATTCTCATTTTATCAAAGTGGTAATAAAATGGTCCACCTTGGTCTTCAATTACTTCGGTGAGGTGTTTTAAATTGAACTGTTTTTCATAAGCAGCTTCAATCGGGAAGTAATATTGGGTATAGAATTGCCAAGGAGCCGCAACGATAAATAAAGTGAGGACAAGAAGGAATCCATGTCCAAGAATTTGCTTGAAGTTGAGTTTGCCTATATCCTTGACAATCACGAGCCAAATAGGTAGAACAATAAGTGCTGGTAGCCATTTCGATAGAATTGCACAGCTTATAGCAACACCTGCTAAGATGTTAAAGATTATTTTTCCTTGTTGTGCAAACTTCAGCGAAAAATAGACGGCGAGAAGAATGAAAACAAGGAAAAAGACATCCACATGATCCGTAGTAACCCGTCCTGCTGTGAGTTCAATGATTAGTCCATGGATGGAAAATAAGAAAGCCGCGATAAAGCCAATGCGTTTATTGAAAAGCATTTTTCCTACTGCGAATAGCAAGTAGATTCCTAGCCCGCTTAAAAGTATTGATGGAAGACGTAGTGCGATTTCATTCACTCCAAAAATAGACATGCTCGCTGACATTGCCCAAAGGGAAAGTGGTTGTTTGTGGAGCCAAATATGATTACTCGTCCAGTTTTCGATTTTGTAATCTAGAATTGGGTTTTGATATAACATGGGAGTGAATGGATCATCCATCATGTTTTTTGCAACTAAAGCATGGTAGCGCTCATCCCAATCATGGATGAACATATCTGATCCTGCAAATACGCGGAGAGCTACACCAAGTAAAACGAGAATTAGTATGGAAAGGCGGTACTTACCTTGTTTGAAGGATTTCCATGCGAACCAATAGCCAATTAGGCATAAGATTACAACGATAAGTCCTTCAACATTCATTTTTCTATTTTGTGAATTTTCCCATATTTATATTGAGGGCGTTTATTTCATTCTTCAAAAATGCAAGCCCTCATAGGATGTGTGATTATTTTTTAAATAATTTCGCCACGTATTTTCCTATAATGTCAAACTCTAAATTGATTTTATCGCCTATTTTAAGTTGGTGAAAATTCGTGTGCTCAAGAGTGAATGGGATGATGCAAACTGAGAATCCTTTATCCTTTGAGTCAACTACAGTGAGGCTTGTTCCATTAACAGTGACCGAACCTTTTTCAACAGTAACGTCTTCTGAAGCGTATTCAAATGAGAATTTAAAGCTTCCACCTTGACCTTCGATGTTGGTGCACGTTGCCGTGGTATCAACATGCCCTTGAACGATATGTCCATCCAAGCGACCATTCATAATCATGCAGCGCTCAAGGTTTACTTTAGTGCCAACAGTCCAATGTCCGAGGTTGGTCTTCTCTAACGTTTCAAGAATAGCTGTGACAACGTATTCTCTATTGTTGATTTCAACCACGGTTAGGCAACATCCATTATGGGCAACGCTTTGATCAATTTTCAATTCATCCGTAAAGTTTGAATCGATTGTGAAGTGAATGTTTTCGCCTTCTTTCTCAATTGCTTTTACGGTTCCGAGACCTTCAATTATTCCTGTAAACATGTCGTAAAACTAGGCTTTCCTAAGGGTTCGAATATATCCTATACTAACAATTGCCGAAAACCCTAAATCGGCAAACAAGAACCAGCCTGGATGTGGCATAGAAAAGTAGTTGATTGTACTCATCATCAACATAATTACGAGAATGACGTAAAGCGGCATAATTGCTTTGTTGTACAATAACCGTCCTGCGACGACTCCCAATAATATTCCGAGCCCTTGTCCGATAATTACAGAAAGATAGTGACTAATCGGCAGGTTTTTCATAAAGAGTATTTGTGACTCATCCGACCAATTTTCAAACCCATCAGGAATATCAACGGGCGCAATTAGGTGTCCTAAGTATATAAATAGTGCTATGGCAAATCCAGCTCCAAAAATTCCAACAAAAACGGCAATGGTTATTTTTCTATCCATAATTATACGGTTTGTGCTTCAGCCAAATGCTTCGCCTTACCTTTACTTTTTCTAATTTTACAACTAACTACTTTGTACTCTGGGCACATCGCTTCAGAACAATGTTCATCAGATGTGATAATGTTCAACATCACCTCTGGAAAGTGGAAGGTAGAACTTAAAATTCCTTCTTTCATTTCATCCGTTATTAAAGCTCTAATGTCGACTTTTCCTCTTGGACTTTCAACACATACGAACTCGCCATCTGCAATTCCTTCTTTAATAGCATCAGTCGGGTGAATTAATAAAACGTCTTCAGTTAAGATCTCTACATTTCCAGTTCTACGCGTCATTGCACCACAGTTGTAGTGTTCCAATTCACGGTTTGTTGTAATGATGTACGGGAAGTCTTTTTCGTGGCGTTCAACCTCGTGCGACTTCTCATAATTGAAGAAGTGGAACTTTCCTTTTCCACGTTTAAACTCTTCGATGTGAAGCATTTGGGTATCCGATCCATCTTCGAGGACCGGCCATTGTAAACCATTGTCTCCAAGTCCTTCCCAAGTAGCACCTTTGAAGAACGGAACAATTCCTGCCACCTCAGCAAGTACACCAGGTCCCGAATAGTCTTCTTGTGGGTAGCCCATTTTGTTCATAATATCAACGATAATTTGACCGTCAACTTTACATCCTGGAATTGGTTCAACAACCTTATTTACGCGTTGTATTCTTCTTTCACCATTCGTAAATGTTCCATCTTTTTCAAGGAATGATGCACCAGGCAATATTACTGTTGCTCGCATTGCTGTTTCCGTCATGAACAATTCTTGAACTACAAGTAATTCTAAATTCTCCATGGCTGCAATCACCTTTTTCGTGTTTGGATCTGTTTGTACAACATCTTCTCCGATAATCCACATTGCTTTAAGATCACCAGCAATTGCTGCGTCAAACATCTCTGGAATTTTATATCCAACGTGCCTTGGAACTACATCCTTCACACCATAAAACGTATTGTATTTGCTTTGCATTTCTGGATCGGTTACATCCATGTAACCAGCCCCTTGATGAGGTTGTGCTCCCATATCGGCCGCACCTTGAACGTTATTTTGTCCACGAAGCGGGTTCATACCTGCTCCTTTAATTCCAATATTTCCAGTAATCATTACCAAATCGGCAATTAACTGAACAGTGAAAGTTCCTTGCAAATGCTCGGTAACTCCTAAACCGTGGAATTCCATCGCTGCTTTCGATGCTGCATAAGCAAGTGCTGCTTCTTTCACTAAGTTTTTATCGACACCAGTTATCTCTTCTAACTCGTCCATATTCAGCCTCATGATTTCAGTCTTCATTTCTTCGTAACCTTCCGTTCGGTTATCAATGAATTTCGCATCTTCTGCTCCAGCCTCAATAATGTAATACAACATCATGTTCAATAAGGCAACGTTCGTTCCCGGCTTCAACTGTAAATGGTAAGTTGCGTATTTGGCCAATTCAATTCTACGAGGATCAATCACGATGCTAGGAGTTCCCTTCATCATTTTTTGTTTGATCTTCGCTCCAGTCACTGGGTGTGCATCTGTTGGATTCGCTCCAATAATTAATATGAATTCGGCAAATTCTAAATCATCTATCGAATTGGTCGCTGCTCCAGTTCCAAATGAACGTTGCATTCCAAGTGCGGTTGGCGAGTGACAAACACGTGCACAACAGTCAATATTATTCGTTCCAACAACGGCACGAATGAATTTTTGCATTAAGTAATTCTCCTCATTTGGAGTACGAGCTGAAGAAATTCCGGCAATTGCATCCGGTCCATTTGACGATTTAATTCGAGTCAACTCACTTGCGATATGATCGTAAGCTTCGTCCCAAGATACTTTTTCGAATTCTCCATTTCGCTTAATCATTGGGCTATTCAATCTATCAGGATGGTTATAGAATTTGAAAGCGTAACGTCCTTTCAAACAGGTATGACCACCATTTGCTTCTGCTTCATACGGAGCTTGAATACTTAGGATTTCACCATTGCTAGTAGATACTTCAAGATTACATCCAACTCCGCAATACGTACAAACTGTTCTTGTTGTTTCTTCAACATGAACCGCTTTGGATTGGAAGATATCTGAGATCGCAGAAGTTGGACAGGCCTGAGAACAAGCACCACAACTAACACAATCGGAATCCATAAATGATTGATCGGTTCCTTTTACTATATGCGTGTCGAATCCACGACCGGCCATGCTTAGAACAAATTCTCCTTGTACTTCATCACAAGCTCTAACACATCTATAACAGTTGATACATTTAGATAGGTCGGAAGTCATATACGGGTGACTCAAATCCTTTGTTTTGTCCAAA
This sequence comes from Crocinitomicaceae bacterium, assembly GCA_013215515.1. Classification (GTDB taxonomy): domain Bacteria; phylum Bacteroidota; class Bacteroidia; order Flavobacteriales_D; family Crocinitomicaceae; genus UBA4466. The sequence goes on along the minus strand of JABSPC010000141.1, from coordinate 4,550 downwards.
TGATTTTCACCTGCTGGATAGCGAACCTCTCTAATTCCAACTTGTGCTGCAACGTCTTGAAGCTCACAATTTCCGTTTACTTCACACGTCAGACAATCCAATGGGTGATCCGTTAAGACCAATTCCATAATGTTTTTACGCAGTTCCTTAATCGAATCAGTACTTGGGTAGACGTACATTCCGCTCGTCATTGGAGTGTGACATGATGCCATTACTTTGGTCTTTCCATCTTTTTCCAATGCGACATCTACGCTACAAATCCTACAAGACCCAAAAGAATCTAGATTCGGGGAATCACAAAGTGTTGGAATCAACTTTTCGCCTACAATTCGTCTGACGAAAGCTAAAACCGTTTCGCCGTCTTTGAATTGATGCTCGATGTTGTTTATATATGCTGTGTTGCTCATAGTCTTGTTTTAATTAGATTTTAGAAGTTAGCCAGTTAGAATCTAAATTCTATTCAAAATACCCTTTCATCTCGTCTTCAAAATACTCCATTGCGTTTTTCACAGGTAATGGAATTCCACCACCGTGTGCACAAAGAGACCCTTCTTCTAGCGTATTTAGTAAATCTTCAAATAATTTCTTACTGATCTTATAATCGGATGTATTTGCTTTTCTTAATAGTTCATGGCCTCTCTTCGTTCCTAGTCGACAAGGGAAACATTTCCCACAACTTTCATACGCGGCGAAGTCGAATAAGTGCTCTAAGAAATCAATCATTGGCATCGTCTCTGGAATACAAATTATAGATGCGTGTCCCATTAAGAATCCATTCTCTGCAAACGATTCGAAGTCTAATTTCAAATCATCAATTTTTGATACAGGAACCAATCCACCAAGTGGACCGCCAATTTGCATTGCCTTAACTGGGGATTTAAACCCGCCGCCCATATCGTTGATTACAGTTGACATCGGAGTTCCCATTTCAACCTCATAAATCCCAGGCTTGTTAAAGAAGCTATCCAAACAAACTAGTTTAGTACCAGAAGATCTTTCCGTTCCAATTGCTTTCCATGCCGCTCCACCTTGTTCGATAATGAAATGTAATGTTGATAATGTTTCAACGTTGTTTACAATAGTAGGTTTGTTAAACAATCCTTGTTCTGCAGGATACGGAGGGCGAACACGAACTTCAGGACGTTGCCCTTCAATTGAATTAATCAACGCCGTTTCTTCACCACAAATATAAGAGCCTTGTGCGCGAATCACTTTGAAGTCAAAGTCAAATCCACTGCCGTCAATATTTTTTCCAATCAATCCAGATGCTCTTAAAAGCTCAATTTCTCTTTCGATGATTGTCGCCGAGTCAGGATATTACGCCCGGATATAGAGAATACCATGGTTTGCATGAGTCACATATCCAGCGATTAACATTCCGTATAAAACAGAGTGCGGTTGTTGTTCTAATAAATAGCGATCTGAGTATGCACCCGGATCACCTTCATCTGCATTGCAAATGATGAATTTCGTTTCACTTTCAACGCTTCTGCAAAAGCCAAGTTTCAATCCCATTGGGAAACCAGCTCCACCACGACCTCTAACATTTGAAAGTTTGATCTCCTCTAAAACTTCAGCCGAATCACGTTTTAGGGTTTCTTTGAATGAAGCATAATACTCATCGATAGAGCTAAACTTCTCTGTGAGAATTGTATGTTCGAATGACTCAACGTTGTACGAATCTTGAGCCCCGTCTTTTTCAGAAATGATAGTATCCAATTCCCTTAATGCAGAACCAGAGTAGTTTTGCCCACCGTAATTGAAGGCTGAATTTTCATGGCAACGACCCAAACAAGTCATGTGTCCAATTTCGTCCTCCTTGAAGTGATTTGAAAGTTCTTCTTTTACTTTGTCCTGAGTACCTGCACAAACGCAAGCCGTTCCATTACAGACGTACGCTTTCTTTCCTTTGTTTTCTGGTTTCAGGAAGTCGTAAAACGTTGTTGTACCATATGCGTTAGCAGAACCGATAAGGAATTCCTTTGCAAGTTTATCCAACTCAGTATTGTCTGGGGCTCCATCGCGTTCAGCCAATTTCCCCATTCGGTCAAACAGATTGTCATCTAATCCTTTTCTTCCTGATAATTCACTTAAATTCTTTGACATATATTTTCAATTAGCCCGCTTGGCTGTTTATGTTATCAATACTAATTCTATGTGGGTTGGAGTAGCATGTAGCTCTATCTCCTCTACAAAAAGCAAGTAATGTAATTCCCAATTCTTTGGCATAATCAACAGATAAAGTTGATGGTGCTGAAACTGCACAGAGGATTGGAATTTTTGCTTTAAATGTTTTCACTATTATTTCATACGATATTCTTCCGCTTACGGTTATAGCTGAAGCCTCTTTTATTTTTCCTTGATGGATTAAATCTCCAACCACTTTGTCAACGGCATTGTGTCTTCCGATATCTTCCATTGTGCTTAAAAGCTCTCCGTTGCTGTTGAAAGCTGCGGCAGCGTGTGAACCTCCAGACTTCTGAAAGGACTGCTGCAATTCACTCATCTTATCAAACATCGAATGGATCGTGCCGATATCGATGCTTTCTTTCTCTTCTATGATAGTTCCCATGAAAGATAAGTCTTCGAGTTCTATTTTTCCACAAATTCCACAAGACGAAACGGATAATAAACTTCTACTATTTGTATATCCCCGCCCAAGTTTTTCTTCTGGAATGTCAAGATTAACAACAGATAGAACTCCATCTTCGTTTTCTTTTTTCAGAATTATGTCTGGGTTGAATTTGAGATCATTTATTACTCCTTCCGAATGAAGAAGCCCTCTAACCAAGGGGATGTCATCACCTGGTGTGCGCATTGTGATTGTGAATGGCTTGCCGTTTATGTTAATTTGCAAGGCTTCCTCGACAGTTAGATCATCCAATGTTTTGGAAGCGCTATTGCCTTGAAATTTTTTGCCTTCATAATTACTCGTAGCCATTCTTGCAGAATTGAGTCTTAAATATAGTGAAATATCGGCTAGTTGAGGGTAACGGTAAGGGCTCAGGTTACCATTTACTGGCAGGTTTTAACTGTTTGGACGAATTGTGTTATAAGTTTAACTGTGAAGGTGTGATTCTGATTAAAAAAGTACACAGCTTATCTAAAGTGCTTGCGCAGTTTGAAAATTGGCCTCTCAATCGTATAGTAGGTGGTCAAGGCGGTAAGATAGGTTGAGCTTAAAACTAAAGCGTAGAAAATAGCGAAATGCCACATCTCCGTTGTATAGCCGTTTGCCTCGAAGAATTTTGACCAATAGAAAATGTAGATGGCGTGTAAAACGTAAATGCTGTATGTGATTTCACCAGAGAAGAAGAAACCTGGAATTTTATCGAGTTTGAAAAATGAATTTTCAGAATAAACTTGTTCTAAAATGACAAAACAGAAAATGATTGCGGGAATGATTCTTTCGAAAACAAAGAGATCATTCTTGAATACGTGACCTTCATATAGGCAGTAAATAAGGGACAAAATATAGATCAAAACGATTTTCCATTTTGCTAAATGTTTAAATGTTTTTTCTGCTGTTCCTTGTACTGCCATTGCACCAATCATACAGCCAAAAGCGAGGTCAGACATGACGGATAAACTGTGATAATAGACGGTACGGTTGTCACCTAGATTGTAATAGCGAAATAGAAGTGCACCCAATATAACGGCAAACCCTAGAATGAAAATGAAATTCTTTTTCAATGGGCCCTTGAGTGTGAAAAGCGTGACAATCACCCCCCACAAAAAATAAAATTGCTCTTCGACTCCAATCGTCCAAGTGACACTTAAAAAGTTGATTGAATCGTGCGCGCCTACTGTTATTTCATCAAAATTAGGGAGGAACAGCAGAAAGCGCCAAAGTTCGTGCACTGTTTCAATTCCGTAAGGGAGGACTGGGAAAATGAAAAATCCAAAAAGAACAATCAAAAAGTAAAGTGGCCACACCCGCAGAAACCTTCTTATTAGGAAGTTAAACAACTGGATTTTGCCTTTTGTTTTGTATTCCCAAAGTAAGATGTTGGTAATTAGAAATCCACTCAAGACGAAGAATAGCATAATGCCCATGTGGCCACGCCCGACGAGAAAACGAACTTTTGAAAACCAATAACCGTCAAAGAAATCACCCCAGATGTCGTCTGAAAGCGCGAAAGAGTGGAAAGTTAAAATTGAAATCGCTCCGATAAACCTAAGCCCATTGATATTATGGAAATAGGGTCGTTTTAATTCTTCAGAAGTAGTTTCGGTCTGCAATAAATTCGCTTTGGACTAAAAGTAATATTTCTGAGGGAATGATCGGAAGTCTGAGAGGTCGAGCGGAATTCAAATCACCTTTTAGTGATCAAGGAGGTCATCTTTTGCTTGTCTATCTTTATAATTGAAATACATGTGGTTTACTAAACGCCCCGTCCCAAAGCCTAATGTTGCAATTAATAGTGTTTCAACCATCCCTCTTTGCTTGACGACGAGCATCAAAGGAATAATTATTAATAGTGTAACAATTGTTCCTGGTCCACTAAATGGTCCACGGGCTTTTGGCTTTTGTTGATTTTCAATTTATT
>JABSPC010000140.1 GCA_013215515.1 Crocinitomicaceae bacterium | reverse complement strand
TGCTCTATTGGATCTTCAACTACTGTTGGTGGAATAACTGCAGACTTCGACATTAATGTTAAGGCGATACTTCCGATCCCTACAACTGCTGCAAGTCCCCAAGTTGCTTTGTCAATAAAATCGTTTGTTTTTTGAACACCTCCTAGTTGTTGTGCCGCTCCGAAATCAGAACTCAATCCTCCTCCTTTTGGGTTTTGAATGTATACCACAAAAACAAGTAAAACACTTGCCAAAAGAATAATTCCTGTAATAATTGCCATCTATTTATGTATTAATTTTTTTTTCTAAATCCTCAATAAGGTTTGCAAAGAAAATCTTTTTTTCTGGAAATGCCAAGCTTAATTGCTTATAAGCTGAAATTGCTTGTGGATAATTCCCCTGCATGATGTATATTTTCGCCAATGTTTCACTAACAGGAAGCTCGCTCTCTTCTAGGCTCTTCTTGGCTTTCTTGGCAGGAGAGAAGAATTCAGTTCTTGGTTTTTCCTCCTCACCAAATAACTCACTTGAAGGGTCAAATTTAGCGAAATCTTGAACTACCGCGTTTATTGCTTCTTTATCTGAAGTATCCCTCTCTGCATAATTATTGTTTGAATGAAGCCATCCTGTAAAGCTCGTAGCTTCGCTTCTTTCTTCCGTTTTAGAATTAGGTTTGCCTAGGTTATCTGTTAATTTCCTATCGGAAACTGTCGTTTCCTCTTCTTCATCACTTAAATCTTCAAGGTGATAATTCGCAGCCAAAGCATTATGAAGTATTGACTCATCTAAATTGTCTTTAGATCTGATAATTATCGGATCGGTAACTATTGGATCAATTTGTACTTCTTCAACTTCTTCGTTCTTAATTTCAATTTCTTTACTTGACTTTTCCTCAACGATGGAGTTGGTGGATATCGGATCAGCTTCCGTCGGAGTATCTTCTAATTGGGGGGCAAAAATGATCGGTTTTTCCTCAATTGGTTTTATTTCTGAAGAAGTTTCCTTTTCCCGTTCAGCAATAGTTTTAGGCTCGATTTTGATTTCCGCTGTAGGGACAGAATCTATTTTATCTTCAATTATTACCTCTTGAGGTGTCTCAAGAACTTCTGTTTTCTCTTCGACTCTTTCAGCTGGAATTTGTAATGATTCTGTTTGCGAGTGATCCTGAATTAATTCATACAGTTGAACACGATCAGAAATTCTATATGAATGCCGGCTTAATTCTTCTTCAAACCTTGGATCTCCAGCTTTGCTCAATGCCTTCAAGTACAGGATGGAAAACAATTGTGTGTATGGATATTTCGCAGATAACTCTTCCAAAGTCGATAGGTCTTGCGGAACCACAAGATTTGGGTTCTGAATTCGACTTGATATTTCTACGACGCTCAACATTACCAGTTCGACATAAGTTTATTAATGACATCTTGAACAATTTGTTCATTTACATCAGCCAATAATTCCGTTTCAACAACGCTAATATCTGTACTTACATCGTAATCAACAAATCGAGTACTTGTTAGCGACATTTGATCTTCCTCAGGCTTAGC
>JABSPC010000014.1 GCA_013215515.1 Crocinitomicaceae bacterium | reverse complement strand
TGCATATTGATCGAGAATTTGATCATTTCATAAGAAGGAATCTGACCTCGTTTATGGTATTTAGGATGAGGTAATCGCGTATAAGGGAGGTCGAATGAACGGTCAATTTCTTTCTCGTTCATTGTCTTATAAGGCGGATTAATCACCAATGTTTTGTCTCCTACAGTTTGCGTAATCCGATTCGCTTGCCACTTATTTGATTCAACCTCAACGATTTTAAAGTTCGCTGCGAATTTGATTTTATCCTCAAGACACTCAGTATGTCCAGTTAATGCAATTGTTTCCCAATTTTTGTTCTTAGGTAAATCTTCAGAACTGTTTTGCAAGAAAGCAATTTGTTTAACGGTGTTTAAGTTTGAAAACGGAACCCCTTTTTTGAGTAGTTTCAAAATATCTCGCAAAGGCTGATCTCCCATTCCATACACCAATAAATCGGCTTTAGATTCTTCAAGAATCGTTGGTTTCAACTGATCCGACCAGTAATCATAGTGCGTTACGCGTCTTAATGATGCTTCAATACCACCAATTAAAACAGGAACATCAGGGTAGATTTCTTTCAGTATATTAGAGTATACGGTTGTTGCATAATCAGGTCTAAACCCAGCTTCACCACCCGGAGTATATGCATCCGTTGATCGAAGTCTCTTGTTTGCTGTATAATGATTTACCATTGAGTCCATACACCCAGCAGTTACACCAAAAAAATGTTTTGGACGACCGAATTTCTTAAAATCTCTTAAATCATCTTGCCAATTTGGTTGTGCAATTATCGCAACTGAAAAGCCTTCATCTTCAATTATTCTTCCAATAACGGCTGTTCCAAAGGCAGGATGATCAACGTACGCATCTCCCGAAATCAGTACTACGTCTACTTCTTCAAGCCCACGATTTGTTAGTTCCTTTTTCGTTAAAGGCATCCAGTCTGTTATCGGTCGTTCATTTATCACAACACAAAATTACGTTAAATAAGCATGGCACTCAAATTCTGAGGTGATTCAGCAGCTTCGTTTTACTGAAAGATTGTTCTTATATTGAGATCACTATGATTTTTCGCTATTCAATTCTATTATTTTCTATTCTAACTCTCGCTACTTGTACTGGTGAGAAAAAAAGAGAAACCCGTACACCAAGCAAGCCATCTCAGCCTTTCATTTTTAATATGGAGTTGATGTTTTCAGATAGCGAACAAAACGCCTCTTTCCCGATATGGTTCGACGATACAATTGTGAAGAAAAGTGGAATTAAAAGGATGACTAGAAACATTTACCCTCTTGTTGGAGATGATGAAGTTGCAATGCCTAAAGAAACAAGAATATATGATTTCGATGAACAAGGAGCGCTTTTAAGTGTAAGTATTAAAAAGTTCTATGAGAACATGATTGTTGAGGATGTTACTTTTAATTATTCCAACGTTAAAGATGAAATGGGATATTCTGATGTGGAAATTTTGAAAGGTGAGCATCAAATAGAAGAGGAAGGTGATTATACCGTCCATAACAAGGAAAGATACCTTGAAAAGTTTTTAGTGTATTCGAATGTAAAAACGGGCAACTACTTGTTCTATATGTTAGACAAGAAAAACTGGGGGCCATTAACTGTAGACTCGATTTTAAATCCAACTCCGACCGATTTAATAGTTTTAGGATCTACAACAAAACCTCAAAAAATGTATCAAGTGCACAACACTGTATCCGAAACGAACGTTGTTGACTTGGTTTATAAAAATAGTGGGGAAGTGATTAGTTCAATTTCCTTCGAAAAATATCCTTTTTACTACAAGCGCTACATAACCTATAATAACGAAGGCTTTTGCACAGGGTTTATTGATTCAACTTTCTCAGCTGATCAATACTTAACCCGAATAAAAAGCACTTTTCAAATTAACGAGAATCAGCTTCCCGAAAAGCTAATTCAGAAAAAATCTGGAGAAGGGAACTATGAAATATTTGAATATGATTTTTATGAAAATTGAAACGATGACAAAAAAAATGAATGGAGTCATAAGGTTCGTAGCTCTTACGGTTTTAAGCACATTGTTTATTACTCTTAACGCCAACTGTCAGAAAGTAGACACGATTGAAATCAATGGAGAGCAATATTTTGTTTACCCTTTCAAAGTGTCTGTGGAGTCTCATACTGATTATAATGATTTAATCTATATCAAAAAGAGGCGAAAAGAAATCAAGAATGCCCTAAAGAAATCTCTGAATGGGAAAAGTGACGAATTTTATCAGATAAGAGCGGATTTTTATTTTGATAGAAATTCATCTTTAAATTATTACGGAGGAAGCAGAAGTAAGAAGAATAAAAAGTATATAAAAGCAGGTAGACTTAATCCCTATCCACTTCTCCTTCAGGATTATACTTTTAACTATGATATGATTCCATCGTTAGATCCAGTCCCTGACGGAAAATATGTTCAACTATTTGAAAACTTTTGCTTGGTTAACCTCAAAGGAACTTGTCAAGAACAAACAGATCGAGTTGCTGGTTACTTTACGATGAAAGATAATAAGCTTGAAGGCGAAGCGATGTGGTTTGATATTAAAGGCGACACAATTAAGAGCGGTTCTTTTATAGGAGGTTTAAAACATGGGGTTTGGCGCTTAGAAGAAAGAGATCTTGGATACCGAATAGCTAAGTTTGAACAGGATATGTACATCAGTACTGGTAGTCCAGACATTGATACAACCATTGAATTTCAAGAGTTTAACCATGGCGCGATGACCGGATCGTACAAAAGGTTCGAAAGATCAGATTTTCCGGTAATAGAAGGAACCTACTTCGAAGGGGAAAGGGTGTCGGAATGGATTGAAAGAGATGTTCGATACGAACCAACATTTGGGAAAAGTTACAGAACTAGAAATAGACACAATTCAGAAATTTCATTGCGCTATACTTATGCGGACATAAGCGACTCTATAATTGTGAAACAGCGCTGGATTCGTGAAGGGATTATTGGACATTATAATGCGCCCAATGAAGTTTTCAATTTTAATACTGAATACAATATGCCGAGACTCGATTTTCCTTTCTTCTCCATGGCATTTCAAAGAGAAGAGGATTTTGAATTGGACGAAGAAAAAGTTGGGACCTATGATCGAGGGAGTTATAGTTTCGGTGAAGAGCGCTATTTTGGCAGGCATTATTACAATTATTCCCGCCTTCAACCAACTGTATATGACGGTGAGCGCAAAAAGTCATTTACGCGTGGATATGTAATTGATAGTATTGGAATGATTGCCCATTACGAGGGTGTGATCGAACGATTCTATCCTAACGGTCAGTTGCAAATGAGATTTGTGTTTGAAAATGGGAAATTGTTAAAAGAAGACACTCTTTTCTGGGATAATGGACAAGCGCATGACGTCATTAATTTTGTAGCAGATTCTAACCATTATCTGAGAACCATTTATGATTACGATGGTAAGGTGTTCAAAGAAGTTTCATACGACTCACTCGGAGATTTTAAGAGAATCCAATATTATTACAATGATCGAAAATTTGTCATGTTAGATGGGTATAAAGCATCCGATTATGAATCGAGTGGTTTTTATATGTATGATAAAAATGACACATTGGACACGGTCTTGGAACAGCCATTGGATATCTTTCGCTCTTGGTATAAAGAAGATTCTTCAGTGATTCAAAATAAACATTTCGATCCGGTAACGAGAACTCTTGTTACAGATTTATACAGCGTAACGGGAACGTCTAAATACAAATCGGAACAAGTCTTTTCAGAAGATTTTCAAAGTTGGACGGGAAAAACAAGGATCAAATATGATCAATTAGAACTTGTAAATACGGAATCAGCAACCTATAAAAAGACGTGGTACATAGATAGTCTCCCACAGTCTATAGCGAAGGGACCGCACCGTAGATATCAGGTTGCCGACGAGTATGTGATGTTCAAAAATGGACAAGAATATACAGGTGAAGTAGAATTCAATTTTAATCAAGGTAAATTCCAAATCAGTAAGAAAGGGCTCACTATTGATTTTGCCAAGTACCCTTCAAAGAGGAAACTAAAGTTCAATATTTATCTCAAAAACCAGAAGAAAATTGATAAGTATAGAGAAAAAGGCAAGGGTAAAGACGACCCAATGCTGAATTATATTAATGCTGGACAAGCGGATGAAAACTTGAGTCATGATGTTTATGAGGACCTCTTTGAAGACATGCTAGGATCTAACTTTTCTTATCCTAGCCGAATCTATTATGGTGGGTATAGTAGTCTAAACATTAAAAGAAAAAAACAGCCAAAGATTGTAAGTGAGATGGGGTATATGCTCGATGGAAAACCACATGGAACTTGGACGGCCTACGACCAATACAAAAAGGTACTTTTCGAGGTGCCTTACGGAAAGGGAGAAATGCACGGTGAAACGAAACATTTCAGATATGAGTATCCAGGTGAAGAGCACGACATTTATGCTTACAACAGTAGCCCGTTTAAGGATTCATTCCCTGAGAAGCAAGTCTATTACTTGTCTCATTCCAAAATTTATAAAAATGGGATGGCTGATGGTCTTTCGACTTATTATGATTGGATGGGAGGGGTAACTGAGCAAACGGGATATAAGGAAGGGTATAAAAGTGGATTGGCGATTGAACGAAATCAATTGGCCTATTCGAAGTCTAATTACAGAAATGGAGTTCTAGACGGTTATGTTCAAACGTATCTTCTCTTACCAGATCGAGATTCAATATTACTTTATGATTTGAATTTTCAAGATGGAGCACTTCAAGGAGAATCGGTATCGTACCATACAAATGGGGAAATCTCTAAACGAGGATTCTTTCTTGATGGGTTACCAATTGAAGATTATGAAGCATTCGATTCACTTGGTGTGAGATACCATTATGTGAAATTCAAGTATTCGTACCCCATTGAGGAGAAAATTTGGGAAGAAAATGAACTTAGTATTCGCTATTTGTTTGACTGGAAAGATTCTATTTATTTCGAACCGAAAGATATCACGAACTCTCAAAGCTTGGAACGAATGTTAATCAATCTTGGGTTTGGAAGTAGCTATTTAAGTCGGCCTTACTTTGGTCGTCCAAGTTTGGTAGAAAAGGATAGAATCAAATACCATATGACCAAGTATTTTCCAAATGATACTGTGTCGAGAGATGGAGCGTTGGACGGAGGAAAAAAGTACGGGCTTTGGAATTTCTACAATTACGAAGGTGAACTATTATACAAGGTGAATTATCAAGATTCCATTTTGAAACTCAATGACTCTATTCGATTTAAATCAAAAGGAATTTATGCAGAAGTTGATGCAAATCGAGATACATTGTACACAGCTCATATTATTGAAAAGTTTGCGAAATATGACTGTTCGCATACTGATCACTATGAAATAAGGCAATATTACACGATCTGGGAAGCAAACGACTCCTTGGGTAGAATGAACGGATACGTGCGTAATTATTACGACAATGGTGTTCTACAAAACGAAGGTAAAATGAAAAACGGCCTTCCAACAGGAGCATGGAAGTTTTACGACCCTTTTGGGAAGCTAAATCAATATGGAATATATGTTAGTGGCAAGCGAAACGGAAGATGGCTTTCGGGTGATTTGTCCAAAACAAAATACTTAGGCGATATCTGCTTGAACCCGAATTTACCAGATCTAGAGTCAGAAGCTAAGTACCGAGAAAACCTGTTGGATATAACAATCTCTAATTACAATTTAGGGAAATCGTTAGGAAAGCAGTTCTACGATATTGACATGAATAGCTTCATTGATGTGGACGAAGAAGAATCAGAATAGTTAAGGCGTTGCGTAGCTTATATTGCAAACAACGAGTAGAGAAACGATACATATCATAAACATTTTTGGCTTCTGTTAACAACCCAAACATCACCGCTCTCAGTAATCTGTACATTAGACATAAAATTTCAGTTCAGGTGTCCCCGAATGTTTTACTTTGTGACAGTGAGGATTATTGCCAAGTTGGTCTGACAATAAGCAATAAGACATTTACTTTTTTTGTTGATGACGAGTATGAAGACTTAAAAATGCAACTATCCTCTATTGACCTTTTGTGTTGTCTTGAGAGAATTAGAAGATTATAGTTTCTCTGACTATTATTTATTGTGGTGCGCCGAATGACAATTTGATGCCTCCAAAATGAAACTTAGAGATTATTACATAGATTTAGAAAAGATCTACACTGAAATTGAAACTATATTGAGCGAAATAAACAGTTTTATCCCTGCCATGGATTTTGAATTTGGAATGGGAGAAGTTCGCGTATTGAGGAAAGAAAATTGGTAGTGGACGAGTTCTCGGGCAGATCAGATAACTGTCGGGAATATTTGACAAGAAATCCTGATCAATCATACCAACCAGAAAGGTCCTTATTTAGAATAATTTCTAGTTTAAGAATGTCTGTTTTGTAATAATTCCTGAGCATTTGACGCGTTTCTGGATTGATTTTTTGATTGCTTGTTTTCATGGAAGCTTTCATGATTTTCCTCTTCATAAATGAAGGGAGCCCCAACCGGATTCGATATTTAATCTTCAAGTAGAAAAAGAACTGAACGATCTTATTTTTAGGAGCAAGTGTTGGATTGTGTCGCTGTTCAAGATTGGGTTCAAAAGTCGGATCGACATCCAAAAACGAATACATACTTTTCATAAACGACGACGAATCTTTCTTTAGGTCATCAAACAAACAGACGTGAACATTACTAAATGCGCTCAAATAAGCTTGAACTGACTCTGAGTAGTTTCCCTGATCCTTGTAATACCAAAATGAATTCCAACCCTTTGCTTTTTTCTCGCCCTCTTTAGCAAGCGCTTTTTCGAAAGTATCCAATTCAACACGTTGTTGATACGTATAGTTTGAGAAAGCTCTATTCGCAGGGTCTCTTAGAACGATAATAATATGAACATCGCCTAATTCTTCTTTAACTTTAGGGATAACCTCATCATGATGATACAAATAGTGAACGCTGGCCTCACCAGATCGTTTCTCAGTGACACCATCAAATAAAGAGAAATAAGATTCTGAATCCGTGTGAAATTTCTTTTCAATTATCGGAAGCATCAAATCCTCTTTCGGTATTTTATTAAAAGAATCTCGGACGAAATAAAAGGGCTCCTTTTCTTTTGAAATGAAAATCTCAGGATGCTCCTCCAAGTATTTAGCAATCGAAGTAGTGCCCGCTTTTGCTGCACCAACGATTAAAAAATTTGGATGTTTTTTATTGCTCATCTTTTCAATCGAATAAATGGAATATAAACGGTGATGAAATCTGACTTTCTCCACATGTAAATTACGGCGATAACATTCTGAAAAATCATTGTAATCATAACAGATAAAGCACCACCTGTAATGCCATACCTCGGAACTAAAATACTCATGAGGGTGATTGAAATGACTACAGTTATCATTAAAATTATTTGCAGTGCTTTTTGTTCTCCTGTCATGTTCATTAATACACCAACAGAGCCGCTCGCAACGTTTACAAATTGACCAATGACAAGATAGATTAAGACCTGTTCTCCACCTACAAATTCTTTCCCGAAGAAATTAAGCACCCATTCGCCCACAAAAATGAGAAGTAAGCAAAGGATCAAAGATGTCCAGAACATAATTTTTGAAGATTGACGAATCAATCGGTGGAGCTCCGTTTTTTTATTTGACCAAAACAATTCCGAAAATTTCGGGGCCGCGATCGTATTTACAACAACCAACACTATTGATATTAGTTGTGCTAATTGAAACGGAACACTGAACAATCCAACGTCCTTCGAACTAACGAAGAAATCAATAAAGAAAAAGGGAAGTGAAACCAGTAACGTTGATGATACTGATGTAATTAACATTGGAGCTGAGGTTTTGGCGAGTTGCTTGCCTGAAAAATTCACAATCGGAGCTTTAGGAATAGACCTCAAACTATTAATGATTGTTGCGCTCGAAATACACCAAGCCAAGATCGCCCCAATCATAAATAGATAAAGAATTTTCGTATTGCTAACGTCTCTATTCCAGAAGATTATAAGCGACGAAACCATCACTATCGGACGTAATACACTACGAACGAATTCAGAAATTTGGAGACGTTTTAATCCACGAATAAATTCAATTCCAATTTGGTTTAGAGCAAAAAATGGAAGCGTGATCCCCAAAATTGAAATGAAGTCATTGTATCCGTATCGCCTCCCCAATAACGTCGCTATTTCTTCTGAGAAGAAAAATAATACCGCGCCAAGTACAATTGAAGTTGGAGCAACAAACTTTATAATGAAACGATATAAATAATGGTAGTTTGAGCGCTCCTTGTCATTGTTGAACTGACCAATATAGCGAAGCACGGAAATGTTTAGCCCAAGCCCAAGAAAAACAGAAGCTAGTACTATTGACTGCCGGAATAATGAATAAACCCCTACACCGTTTGCCCCGTTCTTTTTCGAAATGATGTAAATGAGTATATATCCAAGGAACATTCCAATCATTTTAAAGCCAAACGTAACAGCACTTCCTGAAAGCAGTTCTTTCAAGTTTCCGTCGCTATTAAGTTTTTTAATTGCTTTTTGAATCATTCCAAGCCAAAGTCTTATGCGGTCTAAATATAAAGGATTTGCACAACTTCTTTCTATCTTTTGGAAACTGCTCTAATGTTCACTGAGTTGATTAACTTTGCAGCTCACAATTGTACATATATAATGAAGATCATTAATAACGGCAATTTCGGTGGATGCTCAAATCGTATAATCGTAGGTAGCAAAGCTGAAAAGCCAACAGGACTGAACGACGCAGACAATTCATTGTTTGAAAAGTTCATTACAGGAGACGAAGATGTAGCTACTAATTCTGACTTCGAAAACACCACCATATTTGTTAAGCATGATGATAATGCTGAGAAAATGAGGTCGCGTGGAGCGAAAGCCAGAGGAGTGTTTAAGACCGAAACGGCTCAATTTGCAATTCTTGGTTCAAAAGAAATGTGTTTTGATTTACTTGAAGGTTTACTTCTTTCGAATTATCAATTCAATAAGTATTTCAAAGACAAAGAGAAGAAAGACAACAAACTTGTAGAAGTTACGGTTGACAGTTCTTTTAGTACGGAAGATTGCACTGAACTTGGAAACATTTACAAAGCCGTTTCGTGGGCAAGAACCATGGTCAATGAGCCTGTATCGTTTTTAAATGCAGATCAATTGGCAGCTGAGATTTCTGTGTTAGCAGATACAACTGATTTAAAAGTGACAGTTCTTGAAAAGGCGCAGATCGAATCATTGAAAATGGGTGGGTTGCTTGCAGTTAATCAAGGTTCAATTGACCAACCGACTTTCACAATCGTTGAGTACAAACCAGAGAATGCAACGAATGATAAACCGATCGTTCTTGTCGGAAAGGGTGTTGTTTATGATACCGGAGGATTAAGCTTAAAGCCTACCCCGAATTCAATGGACATCATGAAAAGTGATATGGGAGGAGCAGCATGCATGGCAGGTGCAATTTATTTGGCAGCAATGCAAAAACTTCCTTTACACATCATTGCTCTTATTCCAGCAACGGATAATCGACCAGGATTAAATGCTTATGCACCTGGAGACGTTGTCACAATGTTTGACGGAACAACTGTTGAGGTATTGAATACTGATGCAGAGGGGAGAATGATTTTGGCGGATGCGCTGTCTTATTCAAAGAAATTTGATCCAGAAGTAGTTATTGATGCAGCAACGTTGACAGGAGCTGCTCACAGAGCCGTAGGAGCACAAGCAACTTGTATTATGGGTAACGCAGATCAAAAGTACTTTGATCAACTAGCAAAAGCTGGAGAGGCTTCCTATGAAAGAACAATTTATTTCCCGTTTTGGGATGAATATGGTGAGGAATTAAAATCGCCTATTGCAGATTTGAAAAATCTTGGAGGACCAACTGCCGGAATGATTACAGCAGGTAAATTCTTGGAGAATTTTGTAGAATCACCGTACATTCATATGGATATTGCTGGCCCAGCATGGTTGGATAGAACAGATGCTTACAGAACAAAAGGTGGATCTGGAGTTGGTGTAAGATTAATGTATCACTTCTTGAAAAACTTTGCTTAATGGAAAAACGAGAAAATGGAAAAAAGGGACCAATTCGAGTTGGGATCTCAATGGGTGATGTGAATGGAATTGGCCCCGAAGTGATAATGAAAGCCTTGAATGACAATCGAATGTTGCAATATTGCACGATAGTTATTTATGGTTCATCGAAAGTGTTGAACTATCATAAAAGTCCACTTGGACTTCAAGATTTCAATTATATTTCGATCAATTCAGTTGATGAGGTCAAGAGTAGAAAAATAAATGTGGTCAATATATGGGACGAAGAAATCATTTTTGAACTTGGTAAGGCCACAGAGTCTGGAGGGAAATACGCTTTTGAGTCTTTGGAATTCGCAACGAAAGACTTGGCATCAGGAAAAATTGATGTTTTAGTTACCGCGCCTATTTCGAAAGACGCAATGGGTAAAATGGGATTCAAATTCCCAGGTCATACGGAATATTTAGCTGATATGGCCGGCCAAGAAGAAGCGCTAATGTTAATGGTGTCTTCTACTTTAAAAGTTGGATTGGTAACAAGTCACATTGCATTGAAAGAGGTTCCTGGCGCGGTTACAGCTGAAAGAGTATTTGATAAAATCAAAGCTTTTAATGACAGTTTGAAAAAAGATTTTGGAATTCGTAGACCTCGTATCGCCGTATTTGGAGTAAATCCACACGCTGGTGAAAACGGTAAAATGGGAAGTGAAGAAAGCGAAGCGATCAACCCCGCAATTGCAAAAGCCAATGGATTAAATATTTTGGCTTTCGGTCCATATCCAGCTGATGGATTTTTTGGATCAAGTTCAAAGTCAGAATTCGACGGTGTTCTTGCAATGTACCACGACCAAGGATTGGCTGCGTTTAAGGCGCTTTCGTTTGATGAAGGGGTGAACTTCACAGCTGGATTGCCAATAATACGAACGTCACCTGATCATGGAACGGCATTTGATATTGCAGGACAAAACAAGGCTTCGGGGGACTCAATGAGAAATGCAATTTACCTTGCGATTGATGTGCACAAAACGCACGTTTTTGAAAAGGAAATATCTGCTAATCCTCTTGAGATTTCAAAGCGTGATAGAAAGGAAAGAGAATTCAGAAATGATGATAGAGGAGGTCAAAGAAAACCTCAAGGAGGACAAAAAAAGGAAACAAAAGAAAATTAATCGCAATGAGCATGCAATTTTCATTTATAATAGTTAACTTTGCCCTCCAATTTTAGCTAGTTGTTATGTCAAAAAAAGACTTCGTAATCCCCTTTGTAGGTTTAAAACAAGGAGTTCACGAATTCAATTTTGAGATTGGAAAAGCGTTCTTTGAAAGTATCGAATACTCAATAGTTCAAGAAGGTAATGTAAATGTTACATTTCTTCTCGACAAAAAAGAGGCAATGTTAATTGGTGATTACACTATTCGTGGAACCGTAAAGGCTAGCTGTGATAGATGTACAGAGCCTGTTGACGTTGAAGTTGAAGGAGAATTTCAACTGGTTTATAAATTTGATGACAAGCCCTCCGAAGATGAGTCTTTAGTGATCGTTTATCCTGAAGAGTACGAAATTGACATTAAGGAAAGTATACATGAGTTTATCGCTGTTTCCATACCGTCAAGAACCGTACATGAAGAAGGTGAATGCAACGAAGAGATAACGAACATTTTAAGCGAGTATCAGGTATTTACACTGAATGAAGATGGCTCAATTAAGCCTGATGAAGAAGACGCGTAAGCGTTTGATGGGGAATCTGCAGATGACCAAACAGAAACGTTTGAAGAGCCTGAAGATACCGATCAAGAAGACAATGAAAACCAAAATGGTGATGATGGTTACATCGATCCACGCTGGAACTCATTGAAAGGATTAAAAAAATAATATTAAGATTTTAAATAAAGTAAAATGGCGCACCCAAAACGAAAGATCTCCAAAACGAGACGTGACAAGAGAAGAACTCACGTTAAGGCGGAGGCGAAAAACATCGCAACATGTCCAACAACTGGACAACCACATTTGTACCACCATGCTCACTGGCATGAAGGGAAGTTGTACTACAAAGGAAAAGTAGTAGCGGAGAAAGAAGTTGCAATTTAATTCTGTACATTAGTTCTTCTTTATGAAGATAGGTATAGATGTCCTTGGTGGTGATTTTGCTCCTGACGTAAATATTGCAGGTGCGATTTTAGCGCGAAAAGAACTTTCAGCGGACGTGAAAATTGTCCTGATTGGCGACCAGAATCTTATTCTGAGTGGTCTTTCTTCATTTAATGAGGATGCCTCAAATTTTGAAGTAGTGCACGCACCGGATGTAATCACAATGCATGACCATCCAACGCGGGCTATTCCACAAAAGCCCAACAGCTCTATCGCTGTAGGTTTTGATTTATTGGCAAAAGGAGAGGTTCAGGCCTTTGCCAGTACTGGTAATACAGGAGCTATGCTCGTTGGAGCCATGTTTAAAATAAATACAGTTCCAGGGGTTATTCGACCGTGTATTACATCAACGCTTCCTGCTATTGACGGATCTAAATCCATTATTTTGGATGTAGGTTCTAATGCAGATTGTAAGCCAGATGTTCTACAACAATTTGCTGTTCTCGGCGCATTATATTCAAAAAACGTTTTCGGTGTTGAAAATCCTAAAGTTGCCTTGTTAAACATTGGTGAAGAGGAATCAAAGGGAAACCTTTTAACACAAACTGCACATAAATTATTGGTAGGTTCTGATAATATTAACTTTATTGGGAATATTGAAGGACGTGATTTATTTACAGGTGTAGCGGATGTTGTGGTTTGTGACGGGTTTACAGGAAATATTGTACTTAAACAAGCAGAAGGAATGTACGCCATGTTGAAGAAACGAAAGGTCGAAGATGAGTTTTTGGATCGCTTCAATTATGAAAATTATGGTGGAACTCCGATTCTTGGCGTTAAAGGAAATGTGATCATTGGTCACGGCATCTCTAACGATATTGCAGTAAAAAACATGATATTGCACTCATACGAAGTTGCAAACTCAGGTTTGGCAGCAAAAATAAATGAAGCATTTAATTAGAATATGAAGACGACAGCAGCGATTACAGGAGTTCAAGGGTATTTGCCAGACAATATTGTTACAAATGATGATATGGCCAAAATCGTTGATACTAATGATGAGTGGATCACTTCGCGAACAGGTGTAAAGGAAAGAAGAATCTTGAAAGATGGTGCTTCTTCTGATATGGCAGTCGAAGCTGTTAATGGTCTTTTGAAAAAAACCAATACGTCAGTAGACGAAATTGACTTGGTGATTTTGGCAACAGTAACAGCAGATTATCCTTTCCCAAGCACGGCGAATGTTTTGTGTGATAAAGTGGGAATGAAAAATGCTTGGGGATTTGATTTGAATGCGGCATGTTCTGGATTCATCTACGGATTGTCAACTGGGTCACAATTTATCGAGACTGGAAAATATAAAAAGGTTATTGTTGTTGGTGTCGATAAGATGTCAGCAATTGTAGATTACGAAGACAGAACAACATGTGTAATCTTTGGTGATGGTTGTGGAGCGGTTTTGCTGGAACCAAACAACGAAGGGCTTGGAATACAAGATTTTATATTGAAGAGTGATGGAGCTGGAAGAAACTTCTTGTTCCAACCAGGTGGAGGGTCAGTGGCACCTGCATCAATTGAAACAGTTGAGAAAAGAATGCACTACGTAAAGCAAGAAGGAAAACAAGTGTTTAAATTCGCTGTTACGAACATGGCTGATGTTTCTGCTGAAATAATGAAAAATAACAATCTTACAAGTGATGACATTGATTGGTTAGTGCCGCATCAAGCCAATCTTAGAATAATTGACGCTACTGCAAATAGAATGGGTCTTCCTAAAGAAAAGGTAATGATCAACATTCAGAAGTACGGAAACACAACGGCTGGAACATTGCCTTTATGTTTGTGGGACTATGAGAAACAATTGAAAAAAGGAGACAATCTAATTTTATCTGCCTTCGGGGGTGGATTTACTTGGGGAGCTGTTTATCTAAAATGGGCTTATAATTCTTAATAAATACTATTTTTATCGCATAAATACTTGAAGGAAATGAATATTAAAGAGATACAAGATTTAATCAAATTTGTTGCTAAATCAGGAGTAAACGAAGTTGAGATCGAACAAAAAGATTTTAAAATTGTCATAAAGTCACATTCGGAGCCAAAAGAACAGATTATTGTTCAAGCTGCGACACCGATAGCTGCTGCATCAGTAGCGGCTTTGCCTACTGCTGCTCCAGCATCTGTTGTACCGGAGACGCCTGCGGAGGTTGAATTAAACTATATTACTGTTAAGTCGCCAATGATTGGTACTTTCTACAGATCGGCTGGTCCAGACAAAGACGCTTTCGTGAACGTTGGAGATACTATTGGAAAAGGAAATACAGTATGTATCATCGAAGCAATGAAATTATTTAATGAAATTGAAGCGGAAGTTTCAGGTAAGATCATTAAAGTTTTAGTTGACGATGCAACACCAGTTGAGTACGATCAACCGTTATTCTTAGTAGATCCATCATAATTAGACTTTGTCGGTAGAGCAAACTTACTTCTGTTGGAAGTGGTTCGTTCACCATTCACATAAATAGATTGCTATGAGCATGTTCAAAAAGATTTTAATTGCGAACAGAGGAGAGATAGCGTTACGTGTTATTCGTACGTGTAAAGAAATGGGAATCAAAACTGTTGCGGTTTATTCAACTGCAGATAAAGACAGTTTACCAGTTCGTTTCGCAGATGAAGCAGTATGTATCGGACCTGCAGCAAGTGCAGAGTCATACTTATCAATTCCAAATATTATCGCAGCTGCAGAGATTACAAATGCAGATGCTATTCACCCAGGTTATGGTTTCTTGTCTGAAAACGAGAAATTCTCTAGAGTTTGTCAAGAGCACAACATCAAGTTTATCGGTGCTACTCCTGAACAAATTTCTGGAATGGGAGATAAAGCAAACGCAAAAACAACAATGCTTAAAGCCGGTGTACCTTGTATTCCTGGATCTAAAGGTCTTTTGAAAGATTTAAAAGATGCAATCAAAACGGCCAAAGTTGTTAAGTATCCTATTATTCTTAAAGCTACCGCTGGTGGTGGAGGTAAAGGGATGCGTGTTGTTTGGAAAGAAAAAGATATGGATGCGGCATGGAATGCTACTAGAGCTGAATCGGCTGCGGCTTTCGGGAACAATGCATTGTACATGGAGAAATTCATTGAAGATCCAAGACACATTGAAATTCAGGTTGCTGGAGATCAATATGGAAATGCGTGTCACCTTTCAGAAAGAGATTGTTCTATCCAACGTCGTCACCAAAAGCTAGTTGAAGAAACTCCTTCTCCATTCATAACAGATGAATTAAGAGAAAGAATGGGGGCTGCTGCAATTTTAGCAACAAAAGCCGTGAACTACGAAGGAGTGGGAACAGTTGAGTTCTTGGTTGACAAACACCGCGAATTCTACTTCATGGAAATGAATACTAGAATTCAAGTTGAACATACAATTACTGAGGAGGTAATTAATTACGATTTGGTTAAAGAACAAATCAAGTTGGCGGCCGGGGAGAGAATGTCCGGTGAGAACCATTACCCAACAATGCACGCGATTCAATGTCGTATCAATGCTGAAGATCCAAGTGCGAACTTTAGACCCTCACCGGGAACGATTACAAGTTATCACGCACCAGGTGGACACGGTATTAGAATTGATACGCACGTGTATGCGGGATATGAAATTTCGCCTTATTACGACTCTATGATCGCTAAGCTTATCGTTGTTGCTCAAACTAGAGAAGAAGCAATTAAGAAGATGAGAAGAGCATTGGGAGAGTATATTATCGAAGGAGTTAAGACAACAATTCCTTTCCACCAGAAATTAATGGAAGACGAAAAATTCAATGAAGGAGTTTTCACTACTAGCTTCATGGAAACATTCGAATATTAGAAGATCAATATTTGCAAAGCAAAAAAAAGGCCCATTTCAAATTTGAAACGGGCCTTTTTTGCGTTCGTTTGGTCGCTAGTCTGTTAGACTCGATTATTTTATACTTCGAACTAATAGAATTTCGGATTCTATGATTGAGCTTTAGCGAAAATATTGTGTCAATTATTCTCACTTTAAAGAGTGTCTTTACGCCTTTGTGGTTAAATAATTTAACGCTGTCACATTTTTGGTAATTGGATTTGTTTATTCTTCGAACTATCGAACTATCGAACTATCGAACTATCGAACTATCGAACTATCGAACTATCGAACTTCTGAGTTCGTTCAGCATTTCTATACAACGTAGGCGTAATGCCTTTAAACTCTTTAAATTTTCGATTGAAATTGGAAATGTTCTTAAATCCGGAATCATAGGATACTTGGGAGACATTCAAGTCTTTCGATTTTATTAGTAATCGACAAGCATGTTCCAATCTCACTTCAAGTAAAAATTGGAAAAACGTCTTGTTCGTTCGTTGTTTGAAGTAACGACAAAATGCATTTGGCGTCATATTCGCTATACCAGAAACTTCATCCAAAGTAATGTCCTTATTGAAGTTGGAAATAGCATGATTCATCACGTTACTCATTCGTTCGCCTTCGTCGTCGGAATAAATTTTCGAATAAATGAACGATGAAAGCGACTTCGTTTCGGCCTTACTAATGTGCTTCAATATATTCAAGAACGTAATAAACCGCTCCAAATGAGATTCCTTTTCAAGGCCAAGAAATAAGGTTCTGATTTCATCGATGTGATCTTCGAGTTGAATACCAGAATCGATTCGTTTAAATATCGACTCCAATTCACGCATTTCAATCAAATCAAAAAAGAATTTGCCGAACGAGTCTTTTGTAAAGAATAAAGTGAGCATATGCGATTCCACGTTAGCACTTATATCACTGCGAAATAAGTGCGGGACATTAGACCCAATAACGACGATATCATTTTTACCATATCGATTGATCGTGTCACCAACGACCAAATCACCTTCTCCATTAAGAACAATGGAAATCTGGATCTCTTCATGTTGATGAAGTCTATCATAAAACTGCTGGCCTTGATCTACTTGATAGATCAGCACATTGTTTTCGGGTTTCGGTATTTTAAACGGTAACACTTTCACGGAGTACAATATTACGTATATTATTACAGTATGTATATGTTTATATATTATTGGAGGTAATATAGTATCAATATGGGCGAGATTGAGGAAATTCATCCCTTTGAATTCACACTACCTTTGATTCGGATTTAATAGTTAAAAATTATGAACATTAATTGGAGTGGCGTAATGCCAGCAGTAACAACGAAATTTACGGATCAAGACGAACTGGATCTGAACATGTTCGAAGTGAACATCAATGCCCAGCTGGACGCTGGAGTACACGGAATAATTCTAGGTGGAACTTTAGGGGAGGCGAGTACATTATTGGATTCTGAAAAAAGAACACTTGTCCGCGAAGCAGTTCGAATTGTAAATGGAGCTGTTCCAGTAATTATCAATATTGCTGAGCAAACTACGAAGGCGGCCATTGAAGCGGCCCGAATAGGAAAAGAGGACGGCGCAAGTGGATTAATGATGCTTCCTCCAATGCGTTACAAAGCCGACGATAGAGAAACGATTACTTATTTTAAGGCAGTTGCAAACAGCACGGATCTACCAATCATGGTTTACAACAATCCCGTTGATTATGGAATTGAAGTAACAATTGACATGTTCGAAGAGCTTATCGAATGTCCAAATATTCAAGCCGTGAAAGAATCGACGAGAGACCTGTCGAACCTAACACGTTTAAAGAATCGTTTTGGAGATAGAATTAAAATCTTGTCGGGTGTAGACACACTTGCTCTTGAAAGTTTATTCATGGGTGCTGATGGATGGGTGGCAGGACTGGTCTGTGCATTTCCAAAAGAGACTGTCGCGATCTATGAATTGGCTAAGGCAGGAAGATCAGACGAGGCACTAGCAATTTATCGCTGGTTCTTGCCACTTCTAGAGTTAGATATAAATACTAAATTGGTGCAAAACATTAAATTGGCCGAGGTAGCAACTGGAATTGGAACTGAAAATGTTCGTGCTCCAAGACTTCCTTTAATTGGGGATGAAAGAACGAATGTTCTGAATATCATCAATCATGGAGTAGCAACTAGACCTCAATTACCAGATTATAAAAACGCAGCAGTAGAAGCTTAAAATATGATTACAGGAAAGAACTATATCGGGAATGAATTATCAGCTGATGGAAATGTAGTTTACACTACAATTAACCCAAAATTGAACATTGAAAATTCGTGGTCGTGTACTGAAGCGACATCGGATGAAATCGACAGAGCGGCAGAACTCTCTTGGAAGGCTTTCAAAGCATATCGAAATACTTCTCAAGGTGATCGCGCCAATTATTTGAATGCAATAGCAGATGAAATTGAAGCTTTGGGAGATGAATTAATTAGCACGTATTGTCTAGAATCCGGATTACCGGAAGGTAGAGCACAAGGCGAGAGAGGCCGTACCCTATTTCAATTGAGATCATTTGCAGAGATGCTGAAAACAGATTCTTGGAAACTTACTTCTCGTCATGAGGCAATTCCAGATCGTACGCCGATTCCAATGCAAGATTTAAGAAAATCAGTGATTCCATTGGGTCCAGTTGCCGTTTTTGGGTCCAGTAATTTTCCTCTTGCGTATTCAACTGCGGGCGGCGACACAGCGAGTGCTTTAGCAGCAGGATGTCCTGTAATCGTAAAAAGCCATCCTATGCATGCAGGAACCGGAGAATTGGTTGCATCTGCAATAATAGCAGCCGCTAAAAAGACAAACATGCCGAATGGTGTTTTCTCAAATTTGAACAGCAAAGGGATCGAAGTTGGTGTGCGATTAGTGAAGCATCCTAGAGTAAAAGCTGTCGGATTTACAGGAAGTATAAAAGCCGGAAGAGCACTCTATGATATCGCAAACGCTCGACCAGAACCGATTCCA
Organism: Crocinitomicaceae bacterium; assembly: GCA_013215515.1. Lineage (GTDB taxonomy): Bacteria > Bacteroidota > Bacteroidia > Flavobacteriales_D > Crocinitomicaceae > UBA4466. The sequence continues at coordinate 961 of JABSPC010000014.1, read as the reverse complement.
ATGTTTGCAGAAATGGGAAGTATTAATCCAGTAGTAATTACCCAAAGATCGCTTGAAGCAAAAGGAACCCAATGGGCAGAAACGTATGCAGGATCTATCACTTTGGGAACGGGCCAGTTTTGTACAAACCCCGGTTTAATCCTTGGAATTGCCAGCCCTGAACTTGATTCTTTCGCATCTCATTTGGCCAATAAGATTGTTGAAATTGATCCAATGTGCATGTTGCATCCAAATATTAAAGCAGCGTATTCAAACATAAAATCAGAAGTGACTTCTCAAGATGGAGTCCAGGTTTTAACTGCAACTTTAGACACTGAAAACAATTTCGCGGATCAAGCTGTAGCTGTTGTTGACGGAACTCGATTTTTGGCCAATCCAAATTTGCATAAAGAAGTATTCGGGCCATTTTCAATCATTGCAAAATGTGAAAATGAGGCACAATTACTTGAAATTATAGAAGGATTAGATGGTCAATTGACCGGAACAATTCTCGCTGAAGATTCAGATATTGCTTCATTAACAGAAATAGTTGATGAACTTCAACAACGAGTAGGGCGGATTATTTTCAATGGTGTTCCTACTGGAGTTGAGGTAAGTCCATCAATGAATCATGGCGGCCCTTATCCTGCTTCAACTGACTCTCGATACACAGCTGTCGGAACGGATTCTGTGAAAAGATGGGTTCGATTAATCTCGTATCAGAGCTTTCCAAATGAATTACTTCCAAGCGAATTGAAAAATGGCTAGATCAGAATTTAAATGTATCGACGCACACACTTGTGGAAACCCCGTTCGGGTAATCGCTGAGGGAGGCCCTGAATTGAAAGGGGCAAACATGAGCGAAAAACGTCAGCATTTCTTAGAGGAGTTTGATTGGATTCGTAAAGGATTAATGTTTGAACCTCGTGGTCACGATATGATGAGTGGAACACTCATTTATGAACCCAGTACCGATGAGTTT
>JABSPC010000139.1 GCA_013215515.1 Crocinitomicaceae bacterium | reverse complement strand
TGACTTCAATGATCAACTTTGGTGCCTATAACCATTGGTTTGGTTCGACAGAATACGATGATATTCGAGGAATGTCACTTTTCAGCTCACACGTTCGGTATGCCCTTTTAGTGGTGATGTCAGTTGCAATAATGATTCACTTTTTGTTTAAAAAACAAGGTCCTACTCTACTCTGGATCGTTCTTTTGGTGTGGTTCAATTATTACACCTATTTCAGCCAAATTTTGTCAGGGGCGATAACGTTGCTTGGAATCTATGCCGTGGTATTATTCTATTGGGTATGGCATAAGAAGAAAATCATTGCTTTGATTGGGCTCTTCTCGGTTTTAATAACTGCTACTGTAATCATCGTTATGATATTCAAGCCCATCACGTACGATCCTGTTGACTTTACTTATAAGACGCTTGACCGAAGAACGGCTGAAGGAAATAAGTACTACCATAAAGCGGGCATTGTATCCCCCGAAACAGGCAAGCCCATTCATATCTATATCTCCTACGTAGAGTTGAAAAGAGAATGGGAAAAAGTCTCAAAGATTCCATTTGATGGGTTGGACGTAAAAGGACAACATATAAGTTCTACCATAATCCGATATATGGCTTCAAAGGATTTGAGAAAGGACGCCGTGGGTTTTGCCAAATTGACCAAGAAAGACATAAAGTGTATCGAAAATGGATGTACGACTGTTCATAACAAAGGAATGATTGCGAGAATTTACGGCTTGCAATATCAATTGAGCAATGTCACAGATCCAAATGGGCATTCTTTACTACAACGCGTAGAGTATTGGAGAACAGGTACTCAAATTGCCAAAAGAAATTGGCTAATTGGAGTTGGAACAGGTGATGCTCAATTGGCGTTTAATCACCAGTATTATCGGGATAAATCTGTGTTGACAAAAGAAAATCGAGACCGTTCTCATAACATGTACTTGACCTTGCTTTTAACGATAGGTATAGTTGGATTGGTTTTGCTTCTTTGGAGTCACATTAGATACTTCGCGCTGAACTTCAAATCTGGTCAAATAGTTGCGGTATTATTCATAACAATTGCCTTACTCTCCTATTTTATGGAAGATACTCTGGAAACTCAAACGGGAGTTACATTCTTCGCTCTTTTTTATGGTCTTTTCTTCAATTTTGTGGAAAAAGAACAAATTTCTTAACCTTTCCTACGCTTTCCCGTACTAGGAAGAGGTAAATCAAAACAGTATATTTGCAAAAACTCTTCCTCGGCTCAAACCGTTGGAATCAAAGTCATAGTCATGGGGTTCAAATTGACAAAAGATTTTCTAGAAAATGTTAACGATGCAATTGAGCATGGTAATCTTGAATGGTTTGAACAAAATGTCTTTATTTTACATGATGTTGATGTCGCTGCGATAATCGATGAGTTAGACGAAGAAGAAGCTGCATATCTCTATGGGCTTTTGAACGAGAATGCTCAGGCAGACGTTCTTACTGAATTAGATGAAGATACTCGTGAAGACATTATTAGCTCTTTTTCATCTAAAGAAATCGCCGAGCAACTAGAAAATTTAGATTCAGATGATGCAACTGACATCATTAGTGAATTACCCCAAGATCAGATTGAAGAAGTGATTTCTCATATCAAAGATGATGAGGCTGCCGAAGATATTGTTGACCTTTTAAATTACGCCGAAGACACCGCTGGTGGTCTAATGCAAAAGGAGTTTATTCACGCCAAGGTTGATTGGCCAGTAAATAGATGCGTTATTGAATTACGCCGACAGGCTGAAGGAGTTGAAAAGGTTTACACGATATATGTCGTTGACGATGCAAATAAATTAGTTGGGTTTCTTTCCTTGAAGCGACTTTTATTTGCTAGTCCTCAGACCAAAATTGG
>JABSPC010000138.1 GCA_013215515.1 Crocinitomicaceae bacterium | reverse complement strand
TTGAGATATTCTGTAATTACATTGAATCGAAATACGATCGATTAGACATACTGATAAATAATGCGGCTCAGACGGTTCGCCGCCCTGCAGGGTTCTATCAACATTTAATGGGCAATGAGGAGCTTTCTGCAAGCGATCTCTCTAAAGATGCCCAGTTATTGCTCAGTGACCATAATCATTGCTTAGAAGAGCTGCGGTTATTTACTCAGAATACTGGAGAGAAGAACAATACTAGATTGCCTGTAACGTGGCACGGTCCAGAGCCTGGAATTGGTTTGAGAGCATCGGCGAGGTTGTCACAGATACCATATAGCTTTGATAATTCATTGGCGACAAAAGAAGTGTTTCCTGAAGGAGAGCTAGATGCTGATTTACAGCAGGTTGACCTTCGAACAACGAATAGTTGGAGGTTGAAACTTGGAGAAATTGAGACTCCGGAAATGGTTGAGGTTCAGCTCGTAAATGCAGTTGCGCCTTTTGTTTTGTGCAATCGCCTTTCGAATCTAATGAAGAAGGAAAATACTGGAATGAAGCATATCATAAACGTTTCTGCGATGGAGGGTAAGTTTCACAGGTTCCACAAGCAAGATCGTCACCCGCATACGAATATGGCTAAGGCCGCATTGAATATGATGACGCATACTTCTGCTTCTGAGTTTGCTAAGCACGGAATCTTCATGAATGCAGTGGATACTGGGTGGGTTACAGATGAAGATCCGGTTCAGTTGGCTAGGAAAAAGGAGTCAGAACATGATTTTCAGCCACCACTAGATATTGTCGATGGTGCCGCACGTGTGATGGATCCTCTGTTGGATGGTATCAACACTGGAAAGCACTGGAGCGGCAAGTTCTTGAAAGATTACTTCCCAATTGACTGGTGATAACCCTGTATCGTTTCTATTCAAATTCTGTTAATACCATCCTATAAAAGTTTGGTGTAGTGCTAATTTGTGGTGTATAAGGATTTGGTAAAGTTGAAACAAAAAAAGACCGCTGTAATTCCCAACGGTCTTATCATTCTTTTTATTTTCTAAAAGGTTGATTGATGGTGTCGAAATTAAATGTTTTAGTCTAATATTAGGTGGTTTTTCAGTTTTATTTAGAAATTCACTTGGTGACTTTTGGGGGTGGTTTAATTGGTTATAGCTTCATTATATATTAACTTTGTAAAAAAAATAAGCATGTCCTCTTTTGAAGATTTTAGACTAAGAAAACAGCTGAAAAACGCTATAGATGATCTTGGGTTCGTAACACCTACGCCAATTCAACAACAGTCGTTTTCAGTCGTTCTGTCCGGTAGAGACGTTCTTGGAATTGCCCAAACGGGTACAGGTAAGACATTGGGGTACATGCTTCCTATGTTGGAAGAACTTCAGTTTTCAAAGCAATTAAATCCTCGGATTTTGGTCTTGGTTCCGACACGAGAGCTTGTTCTTCAAGTGATCGAAGAAATTGAAAACTTCACGAAATACATGACCGTAAGGACGATGGGTATTTATGGAGGAGTAAACATTAAAACGCAAAGTGCCAAGCTTCTTGACGGAGCAGATGTTGTAGTTGCAACCCCAGGTCGATTGTATGATTTAATACTTAATCAATCACTTGTAGTTAAGGGGATTAAGAAGCTGGTTATCGATGAGGTAGATGTTATGCTTGACCTCGGTTTCAGACGCCAAATCACAAATATTTTAGAGCTCCTTCCGGAAAGAAGACAGAACATAATGTTCTCAGCAACAATGACCGATCATGTCGATGCTTTGATTGATGATTTCTTTGTTGCGCCGGTTAAAATATCGATTGCAGTAAGTGGAACTCCACTTGATAATATTAGTCAACAATGCTATCCTGTAGAGAATTTTTATACCAAAGTAAACTTGCTTAAACATCTGATTTCAGATCGAGAAGTGTTTGGAAAAGTTCTCGTTTTCGTATCCAATAAGAAAAGCGCCGATCGCTTATTTAATGCTATTGAGCCTGATTTTGGACAAGAGAGCTGTATAATTCACTCAAACAAGTCGCAGAATTATAGGATTCGATCTATTGAAGACTTTGATGCTGGTGTTAATCGTATTTTAGTTTCCACCGATATTATGTCTCGTGGACTGGATTTAGATCAAATTACACACGTTATCAACTTTGATACTCCTGGATTCCCTGAAAACTATATGCATAGAATTGGGAGAACAGGTAGAGCGGAGAAGGAAGGTAAGACGATACTGTTCTTTACCGAAAAGGAAGTGTCATCAAAAGAATCCATTGAAGCTTTGATGGATTATAAGATCCCTCAGTTGGACTTTCCGAATGAAGTTGAAGTATCTAGCGAGTTGACTCCAGATGAGCAGCCAGAGGATTACAGCTTAAACGAAGACCGAAACACCAAAAAAGTTGAAATGGCTCCTGGCTTTCACGAAAAGAAAGCGAAGAATTTGAAAACCAATCAAGGCGGTAGTTATAAAAGAGAGATTGCGAAGAAATATAAAAAGGCTCAGACGCGTGGTGACAAAACGTATCACAAAAAGCAGAAGAGAGGGTAGGACGTTAGTTAGTTAGTTAGTTAGTTAGTTAGTTAGTTAGTTAGTTAGTTAGTTAGTTAGTTAGTTAGTTCTCCTTGTAGCTTGTTCAAGTGTGTGATTATTTAGGTCTAATAGTCACCTTCAATTATTCGTCACGGCAATATTATTTTGTTGTTTAATTTACTTTAGAATTTCTAGTGAAATCAGGTGTAGTAGAAGATAGTACTACTTGCGCTCCAACCAATGATCTTGGAATTTACTTCTACGGAATTTCCGCGAATCGAGTACAAATTAAAACAGGTAAATTGATTCTAAAATAAGATTGTAGATGAAAAGAGGTTGATGAGTGTCAATTCTATGAATTAGATTTATTGGCTTTTTTCATAATTTCCTTTAAACGAGATTTATTGAATTCTTTGGTAAGTTGTTTCTTCGTCTTTTTTTGATTTAGAAGTTTCGTATGCTTCTTCTTATTATTAGTGTTCTTTTGCTTTGCCATACTGGTAAATCTAATTATTCATTCTGAATTCAAAGTCATAAATAAATGTTAATATCTGCAAATTTGAACGGAATTAGAAGATGATTGTATAGATTAATAGAATCAATTAAAACTAAGAGCCATGGGAAAAGGAAAAGCATTTTTATTAGGATCAACGATATTGTTTGCTGGATCAGCATTCGCCAATGACTGCAACTTATTTGAAACTAGAGATTTAGGATCTGCAAAAGAGATTCAAACAAAGATCTTAGATATCAATGAAGTTTCTGATTCGGATATCGTTCTTTCCCCAGCAGAACTTTGTTGTGCGTATGGTAATCCAGAGGGATTTAAAAAACAACAACGCAAATGGACACGTCAAGATAAACGTGCTATTCGGAAGTCTGGGAAGCAATCTAAAAAAGCTTCAAAATAATTCAGAATTAACTATTCATGAGTAACAATAAAGTAGGTCTTGGTTTGAGGCGTGAAATTGCCTTGGAGATCTGCGATATTGAAGACTCTCGCCCTGATTTTCTTGAACTTGCACCCGAAAACTGGATTGAAGTAGGAGGGTATTGGCGATCAATTCTGTCTCGAGTGGCAGAGAAGTATTCGTTTACAGCGCATGGACTCTCTCTTTCAATTGGGAGTACTGATCCTTTTAACTTTGAATTTCTTAAAAAGATCAAGGACTTTCTAGACGAGTACAACATTGATATTTACAGTGAACACTTGTCTTTTTCCACATGTGATAATGCCCACCTGTATGAATCGCTCCCTGTGCCTTTTACTGGTGATGCCGTAAAGCATATATCGGAAAGAATTAGAACAATTCAAGATTTCATGGAACGCCCGTTGGTGTTGGAGAATATAACATATTACACAGTGCTAGAGGCTGAGCTTTCAGAGGCTCAATTTTTCAATAAAATTGCTGAAGAGTCGAAGTGCAAAGTGTTGTTGGATGTCAATAATATATTTGTGAATTCTCAAAATCACAATTATGATCCCCGAAAATTTATAGAAGAGATTGCTCTCGAAAATGTAAATTACGTCCATATTGGTGGTCACGAAGCTACGGAAGACGGCCTTATTCTAGATACGCATGGTCAGAAAATTATTCAACCTGTTTATGAGTTATTTAACGAAGTAATAAGAGAGTTACCTGATTCAGTGCCGGTGATGTTGGAGCGTGACGTTAATTTCGAAGACTTCAACGACCTCAAAGAGGATATGTCAGAAATTAGAACAATTTTAGATTCAAGTTCTGTCAATGTTTGAATCAAAATCAATCATAAAGCAAAATCAATTTGGTGTTTATTGTCGTACAGGACAAGAGATGGACATTGATGTAGAGGCTAAGGAGTCTTATAGGTCAATGGTGCTGACTAATTTTGATAGTGCCCTAAGAAATACATACCCGCTAACTTTAAGAGCCTTAGAAGAAGAGAAGTGGACGGAGTTCATACACGGTTTTGTGCTCAGCTTTAAATGCCAAGAACCTCAATTCTGGAAGATGCCTTTTTCATTGATTAGTCATGAGGAGAAATCACAATGGGGAGTTGAGAATAATTACAATTGGTTAAATGATGCGCTTCGTTTTGAATGGAGTCAATTTGAATTGTTCTACCGGAAGGATTGGGAACCCGTTTATTTAAAAGGGTTTAATGATGATTTGAATGTTCAATTGGTACTTCACAACGAGTTTGAAGTCGTGCAACTTACATATCCTATTCACAATGAGAAATGGGATGATATTGAGGAGCATCAGGGACCTTATTTCATTCTTCTCTACCGTGATCAAGATGACTTTACCGTCAAGATGATGGAGTTGACGCCTTTTTTAGCTGTATTAACTGAGCAGCTTTCGATTCAACCCGATACCGTTGCAAACATTCTCGAGAATATTTTGGTTCAAAATGAAATTGAACCTACGGACGAAATCTTCCAGTTTTGCCTTGAGTTTATTTCTAAACTGGAAGGGATTCAGCTCGTTAAAGGGATGAAATGATTAGTTTCGTTTCTACCAATCGCATTTCAATGAAGCTTTCCACACTATTATTGTTGTTAGTATTGATTCTATCCACTGTTGCTTCTGGAAGTACTATATTAGACTGGACAGTTTAGTTAAGATAGTTTAGTAAGCATTAACTATTTTAAATTAGACGCATGAAAGCAATAAAAAAGTTCAGCAAAGAATTCAAGCTGAAAGCTATTGAAATGAGTAACAAAAGCGATAGTATAAAAGAGGTTGCAATAAGTTTGGGTATACGTGAACCATTATTATATCGCTGGCGAAAAGAGTTTTATCAAAAAGAAGGCGAAGTCTTCACGGGTTCAGGAGTTCCATCAACGATACAAGATGTTGAAACAGAAGAACTACGTCGATTACGTAAGGAGAACCGTGATTTGAAACTAGAGCGTGATATATTAAAAAAAAGGCGGTAGGCATCTTTTCCAAGAACGACTGTGGAGGTACGAGTTTATCAAGGAGCATCACTGTATGTTCCCAGTTAAAAGGATGTGTAAAGTTTTACGGTTGAGTCGTAGCAGCTATTACAGTTGGAGGAATCGCAAGCCATCGAAACGTGAGCAAGAAAACAAAGCGCTAGAGGAGATGATTACAGAAATTCATATAAAAAGTAGATATACCTACGGAAGCCCACGTATTTGTAGAGAGTTACAAGAACTTGGTTTTTCAGCTTCCAAACCAAAAGTTGCTCGATTGATGAAATCAAATGGTATTCAAAGTAAGATTCGAAAGAAGTGGAAGGTAACAACGAATTCAAATCATAAATATTCAATTGTTCCCAATAAATTGAATCGAGGCTTTAGAACAGAAAAACCTAATGAAGCCTGGGTGTCAGACATTACAGATATAGCAACAAAAGAGGGATGGGTGTATTTGACTATAATTCTGGATTTATGGGATAGAAAAATCATTGGCTGAGCACTCAGTAAAACAATATATGCAAAAGATACTGTCGTTCCAGCTTGGAAAATGGCAAATGATAATCGTAAGATTGATGCTCCACTAATTTTTCATTCAGACAGAGGAATACAATATGCATGCAAATAGTTCGCCAATTATCTCGACAGAAATGAGCTAGTGACACGAAGCATGAGTAGAAAAGGTAATTGTGTATCATCAAGATTACAACACTAGAAAACAAGCTGAATTAGCCGTTTTTGATTACATAGAAACTTGGTACAACAGGCAAAGAAGACATTCTACATTAGATGGAATGACCATATTAGAATTTGAAAAATTGAATTACAAAAAACAAGCTGCTTGATATACCTTAACTAATTTGTCCACTTTTTCGTAGGAATTCCATTTCGAGAGATAAAAGTGAAGAAGACATATTAGAATGGAACTCAGGTTTAAAGCCGATCTATTGCTTCAATACTTTTTTTTAACCTTTCTTCTGGAGAACCATTTACAATGATGAAATCCTTTTTGAATGAATTAAGGACAGAAATGTATTTTTCAAATAAAATATGGCGGTCATCTGGGTTTTCTCGAAGTGGATCTACTTCCCAGGGAATGTCAGGAGCACAAAGCACATGCAGGTCAAAATGATTTTCACTCACCAACTCATTAATATAAGTCGAGGCGAAATTATACTTGTGTTCTGACCGGACTTTAATCACAACAAAGTCAGTATCTACGATGTTAATTTTACTTTTTTCGGTATAGAATATTTGCAGATTTTCCGCGTGACCTTCGGCTATGTCATCCAAGTCGGGCTGGGTATATTCCGGTCCATTGTCCTTTAAGAATTCACGAGCGTATTCGGGAATTACATTGACGTCATAATGAGATGCTAAAGCAACTGCGAGTGTTGTTTTACCACTTGATTCAGGTCCAGTAATTGCAATTTTCATTATCCCTGTTGAAGTTTGAGTTGCTTGCGCCACGATAAATAACCGAATACTGCCAATATAGTGAATATGATCATTTGCAATGCTGCCACATCATTACCACATAAAAAAATTGAAGAATGCTCTCCAAGTATAACTTTCCCGTAATGAAAGCGAGCCATTCCCAAATTGAAGTGGCTACAATTCCATTCCAAAGGGAATCAATAAATGTCATTTTGAAATTGGCACCGTTACCTTCACTGTTACCTTGTTTTTTTCGCGACCTTTCTTTGCGGCAATATTAAAATCAGATGAATAAATCGTTGTTTCGAATACCATGTTTTTACCTTCCATTTTCATAGTAAAGCTCACGTCTTTGGTTACATCTTTAATCGTCAGTGTACCACTAGCCTTGTAATCATCACCTTCTTTTACAATTTTACTACTCGTAAAACTCATTGTTGGGTACTTTTCAGCGTCGAAGAAATCTTTCGATTTTAAATGCTTGTCTCTTCCTTTGTTTCCAGTATCTAAAGACCCTATTAATGCGGACCCTTTTATCACTGAACTTCCCAAATCAGTCGGTTTTAAAACAATACTGGCCGTAATTCCTGCGATGGTTCCTTTGGTTTTATCAGCTTCAAATACAAATGACACAGATGCGTCATCCGTATCTAATTTTATCCCTTGACTTAGCCCCAAAATTGGTATCAAAAGCATTAATGTGAAAATTGTATTTTTCATGGTGTGTTTTTTAGTTTGACTATTCAAACCTATTCAATTATCTCGCCAAAATGAAATAAATTATTGTTTCTCGGAATAAACCATTAATTTTGACGTTCTTATAAGGTAACAAAACCAGAAGTTAATGAAATTTATTCTCTCCCTCGCAGTAATTTCTATGTCTTTCCTTTCATCGGCAAGCACAGAATTAACACTTGACTTTCAAAACTCCACTTCAATGGAAACCGTTTTATATCCTGGAGGACCAGGTAAAAAGGGTAAAAAAGGAAAGCGTACAAATAAGAAAAGAAAACGCAAATGTGCGAAGTGGAGCCGTAAAGGTTACGCTGGATAGTCCACCCATTTTATTTCTCGTTTAGAGCTTTAATTTGCTCTCTGTTTTAGTTACTTTTAGTCATTCTTATATTCTATGGCGAAGGTGAAATCAGCTTTTTATTGTCAAAAATGTGGTCACGAAACCCCAAAATGGTTGGGGAAGTGTCCGTCATGCAACGAATGGAATACATTCGTTGAAGAGCTTATTCAAAAACAGATTCCTCAAGTAGTTGCCTTTTCTCGATCTGGGGAAAGCGCAAAGCCTCAGTCTTTAGAAGATATCGAACAAAAAGAACATCCTCGGATTGTTCTTAATGACAAAGAAATGAATCGTGTGTTGGGCGGAGGCCTAGTATATGGGTCTTTAATCTTATTTGGTGGTGAGCCGGGAATCGGTAAATCAACACTCATTCTTCAACTCGCCGTTACAAACCCAGGCTTAAAAGTGCTTTATGTTTCTGGAGAAGAGAGTGATCAACAAATAAAAATGCGCTCGGACAGAATTGGCGTTTCAAACAAAGACTGCTTCATTCTAACGGAAACAAACGTTCAAAATATTTTCAAACAGGCAGAACAGGTTCAACCTCAACTTCTCGTCATTGATTCCATTCAAACTTTATACTCCTCACAAATAGAAAGTTCTCCTGGAAGCATATCTCAAGTGCGCGAATGTACAGCGCAGCTTCTTCGATATGCCAAACAAAGTAATGTTCCGGTATTCTTAATTGGACATATTACTAAAGAAGGATCACTAGCTGGACCTAAAGTTCTGGAGCACATGGTCGATACTGTTTTACAGTTTGAAGGAGATAGAAATCACGTTTACAGACTATTAAGATCAATTAAGAATCGATTTGGTAGCACAAACGAGTTGGGCATCTACGAAATGTTAGGAAGCGGTTTGAGAGAAGTTGCCAATCCTTCAGAAATACTAATTAGCGATTCTGATACTTCATTGAGTGGAGTTTCAATAGCCGCGACAATGGAAGGAATGCGCCCAATGTTGATCGAAGTACAAGCTCTCGTAAGCACTGCAGCCTACGGAACACCTCAACGTTCATCGACTGGTTTTGACAGCAAGCGTTTGAATATGTTGCTGGCCGTTATGGAAAAACGCTGTGGATTCAAGCTCGGTGCCAAAGACGTTTTCTTAAACATCGCCGGAGGAATTAAAGTCGATGACCCTGCAATAGATTTAGCCGTTGTTGCCGCAGTACTCTCCTCAAATGCTGATATTTCAATACAAAAGAAAATTGCCCTTTCAGCTGAAGTTGGTCTATCGGGTGAAGTTCGTCCTGTAAACAGAGCAGATCAACGGATTCATGAAGCGGAAAAACTCGGCTTCGATAAAATCATTATTTCAAAGTACAACAAGGGAATCGACCAGAAAAACTTTAAAATTGAACTCATTCAGTGCGGAACAATTATCGAGGTTGTAAAGGCACTCTTCGCTTAGCACCACAGCCTTCCTCCCTATGTTTGCATAACAATTTACACCTTGCCTAGGGGCCTGTATGTTTTTGACATGGGCAATCCTTAAATATTCAACAAACATGTTGAAATATTCAATCGTAAGCCCTTTTCTAACATTTCTATTTGCTTGAGGTACAAAACAATCGTCTTAATAGTACTACAGATTTAAATTCTTCTACTATGAATTGTGCCACCCAAACTCGAAATCCACTCCTTATTCTAGGTTGTTTATTAATAATAGGTTTTAGTCAAACAGCGATTTCCCAAAGTAATAATTGCAATACTGCACCAAGCACTCTTACTGATCTACCCGTCCTCTCGGCTTGCCTCCCCCGACCGTTTATTACACGTTGGTGGTGGTCAGCTTCAACTTTTGGAACTTGCAACGGCGGGGGGCCTCAACGCCAAGATGGCTGGTTCGTTATGTACGGAACTGGAAATCCAGTTACAATTACAATCACAGGAAGTAGCCATAACTTTTGCCTTGCTGCCTTTACGGGTTGCGGTGGAGTTGGAGAGGTTGCTTGTACGTGGAGTAACACTGGAACTGGATCAATAGTATTTCCAACTACTTATGGAACACCATACTTTATCTATATAAATAGACGAAGTGGTGGCGGATGGAATGTTCATACAGGAAATATTTGTGCTACATCCGCTAACGTTCCAAACGATGACCCATGTGGTGCAATTCCTCTTGCAGTTGGAGCGACTTGTACATTTATAACAGGAACAAACTCTCCGGCTACCGATTCTGGATTACCAAATCCAGGTTGTGCAAACTACCAAGGGAATGACGTTTGGTTTTCAATGGTGGTTCCAGCATCTGGCGATATAGCCATCGACACTGAAGAACATTCATTTTACAATTCTGGAATAGCGCTTTACAACGGTCCGTGTGGAGCCTTAACTCAAATTGCCTGTAATGATGACGATGGATCAGGAACAATGTCCTACATTTTTGCAACAGGACTTACTCCTGGGGCCACGGTTTATCTCCAAGTATGGGAAAAAAGTAACGATCAATTTGGAGGAATTGGAATCTGTGTTAAAGATAACAATGCATGTTCCTCTCCTCCCAATGAAGATTATTGTAACGCTCCTGCAACGTTAATTCAGGGCCCAGGGAATTTTATTTCAAGTACATACCCGTATTATACATCTGATACACCGGGGAACTTAAACGCTGTCTTTTGTGGAACAATTGAAAACAACTCATGGTATCAATTCGTGGCAACTGCTACTACTGCTACTTTCCCATTCTCTTCAGTAACGGGCTGCGTAAATGGCGATGGAATTCAAGCCCATGTATACGAGGTTACCAACGGTCCAAACGGATGCTGTAATAACTTTACTTCTAGGTCAAACTGCTGGAACCCAGCAACACCAACAAGTGGAAATGTAAATGCCGTTGGTTTAACTATAGGAAACACCTATATCTTGATGGTAGATGGATATGCTGCTGACAATTGTGTATTCCAAGTTGACGGGTGGGTTGCATCCGGAATTCAACTGCCAGTTGAACTCGTTCAGTTTCATGGGGTTGCCCTTCCAGAATCAAATATCATTTCTTGGAAAACGATTTCCGAACGTGATAATGATTACTTTAATTTACAGCGATCATACGATGGTCAGACATTTGAAAACATTGCTAAAATTTATGGAGCTGGAACTACAACCGAAACTACAAATTATTCATTTGAAGATTTGAGTCCTCGCTCTGGCACAGCATACTACAGAATAGAACAAGTTGATTACAACGGAGCCAAAACTTTAATCGATCCAATCTCCCTAAATAGAATCTCTAATGAGGTTGGAATCGTTAACCTTTATCCAAATCCAGCAACTGAAAACGTAACTGTTATGTTGAATTTGGAGACGAAAGAATATGGAATGTTAGAAGTCAAAAGTACCGACGGAACAATTGTTCTTGTTAAGCAAACGTATGGCGCTGAAAACAACAGAATGACATTAGATCTATCAAGTTTATCAAGCGGAGTGTACTTCGTTACATACCAAGATTCTCAAGTAGAAAGCGTTAAAAGACTCATCAAACAATAAAAATATGAAACTGATATTAACAACTTTAACAATTGCAATAACGTTCATTAGTACTTCTCAAAGTGAAGTGATGAATTGGGATCAACGATTCGAAAAAGCGAAATTCGAAGCAAGAGAAGGTGCTACGGAAACATATACTACTCATGTCTTGAAGGTCAATGAGAACTTTACCAAAGATGAGTTCTACGATGTTCAATCTTTTTTAGAAGAGGATCAAAATATATTTAAGATGGAACTTGACGAAGCAACTGGAGCGTTGGTGTTTTATCATAAACCCAAAGCCGATGGTTATTACTTGATGACGGTCACAAAAAAAGCATTGGGTGAAGTAAGAGTAGAGCTTGGGCCTATGGCTCCGTACAAATTCGAATAAGTACGGCACTACATATTCGATTATCAGAAAGCGCTATCCATTTTTTGGGTGGAGCTTTCTGATTATTATAACTTTAGGTTTTTAATGAAAATTACCCATGTTCTCCACAAAAAGACTCTTCGTACGATCGTTGCTAAATTCAGACTCCGATGATTTCTATGATATGATGTCGAACCCTAACGTTATGAGTCCAATACCACAAAGAGTTAAAACACGCGAGGAAAGTGACACTAACTTGCATTTGTTGATTCAAGACCCAAAAGAGAAAACGCTTTGGGCAATTTGCGAAAAAGATAACACTGAATTTATTGGATTGTGCGCCTTATTGGTGAATAACCAAGGACAAGATGAAATTGCGTATCGACTGAGAGAGCAGTATTGGAGACAAGGCTACGGCAGAGAAATTACAGCGGGTTTAATTGACTATTGTTTTCAGGAATTGAATTTCAAACTAATAACCGCCGATGTAAATACGAACAACATCCCTTCAGTTAAGATTCTGAACAAGTTCATGCTGCCCGTTCGAGAATTTTACAATGAAAACGATAAATGCACGGATCGCCGCTATAAATTGATGAACGAAAAATCTTGAATTCGCTTATTTCATTCGGAATGAAGAAGTATATTTAATTGCAGAAACCCAACACTCTTAAAATGAAAAGACCTCTTTATTTTGTAATCGCCCTTGGCTTTATTGTATTCGGATGCAACGAGAGTAGTGAAACGAATACTACTGACAAAGAAGAATTGTCCCAAAAAGAGCCCGCGGAAACACCTCCGGCACAAGAAGAGGAGGAATCGGCTCAAGATTCCAAAGAGCTAAAACTTCGTTCCGATTGGGAACAAATTAAGATGGCCATTATTGAAGGAGATACGGATGCCCTTTCAACATT
>JABSPC010000137.1 GCA_013215515.1 Crocinitomicaceae bacterium | reverse complement strand
TTTGATTGCGTTTTTGTTTGGCCTCTTTGGCAAGAACAATAGCTTCGCGAATATCCTTCACTCCCGATAGAACGGCATTCATTGAGTGGAAGGTGGCCTTGGTGGTTTCGGCTACAATTCTAGCTAAGGTGGTTTTACCAGTGCCAGGTGGACCATAAAATATGACAGAGGATAATTGGTCTGATTCAATCGCTCGCCTTAAAAGCTTTCCCGGACCGATGATCTGCTCTTGACCTACATAATCATCCAAAGTCTTCGGCCGCATTCTAGCAGCTAAGGGAGGCCGTGTGGCAGGGCCAGCTTGTACGTCTGTATCAAACAAATCCATAACTCTTAAGATAGAAATCATGGATTGGGTCTGTACCTAACAATCTTTGGTTTAGCTTAGAAAGAAGATCACTGCCGTCATGCCACGGCTTGACCGGGGCATCTATTACGCCTAGGACTCAAAAACATATTAAAAATTAGATTGCCCGGTCAAGCCGTGCAATGACAATCCTAAACCCGATATTTTCAGTTTTGGAACTGATCCTGCACAGCCGAATTTTACTAGTGTATTATTTCCTCAATCACGTCTAACAGATGACCCATTTCGAACGGTTTTTGAATAAACCCAGCGACTCCTTCACTCAAGAGTTCTTCTGCTTCATCATTTAGGTTTAAACCTGTAGATAGAATTACTTTGACATCGGGACGTAGGCGTTTTAGATGCCTAAAACATTCTTTGCCAGTAAGTTTTGGCAAGTTCATATCAATGATCACCAAATCAATGGAATCGGCATGATCCTTAAAATGCGAAATTGCCTCCATACCATCTTCCGCTGTGATCACTTCGTATCCCACATCGGAGAGCATTTCTTTAAAGATCTCTCGTAGGTCGACTTCATCGTCTACGATCAAAAGCTTGCCTTCACCCTTGGGTAATTTAGTTTTTTCTTCAATCAACGCTTTTTCATTTTCACTTTGGATCACTTTGAAGTAGAGTTTAAAAGTAGTTCCCAAACCAAGTTCACTGTCCACTTCGATCCCACCGTTATGATCCATAGTATTTTTAACCACATTTGATAAGCCTAATCCAGTTCCTTTTTCTGCCCCCTTGGTGGTAAAGAAGGGCTCAAATATTTTGTTTCGGGTTGCCTCATCCATACCGATGCCAGTATCTTGAATGGATAACATTAGGTATTCACCCTCAACCATTCTCAAGTTTAATTTGGCTGCACTGTGTGCTGTGAGATGAATATTTTCAGTAGAGAATATGATTTTCCCCCCGTTTTCCATAGCGTCTCGTGCATTAAAGGCGATGTTTATTACTATGTTCTGAAAAAGTGCGGGATCCCCTATCATTTTAACTGTTTCTGCCTGAAGAACTTTTATGATTTGATATTTTTTGGGTATGGTATGCCCTAACAACTCAACTACTTCTTCTAAGAGATCATGTATATTATATTCAATCAATTTATTCTTAGAGCCTTTAGCAATGGCGAGCATTCTCTTATTTGAAATACCGGCTCGCTTTGTAACAGAAATTATGGTTGATATATGTTTGTCTAATGTGGTATCTAATTTTCCAAAACGGTATTTTGCGATTTCGGCTGTTCCTAAAATCACCCCGAGCACATTATTAACATCATGAATCACTCCACTAGACAATTCACCTATCATAGCTAGGTTTTGAGCCTTTCTAATTTTTTCTTGAAGGCCTTCTTGTTCACGTTCTAATTCTTGAAACCTAAGTCTGGCTAATTCCCCTTTTGATTTTATAAAATTTTGTTCCAAATATTTATTAACTCTATTTATAAGTAATGTATGTGAAACAGGGGCAAACAAAAACTCAACTTCATGGCTGTAAAAGCCATTGAATATGTTATTGGTATTTTGACCCTCAGCGCAGATTGTCAAAACAGGAATTTTTATCAATGAATTTTCTTTTAATAAATGATCGGGGCTTTCAGGTAACGTGTCCAGAACATTTGAAGGGGTGATAAGGGGTGCTAAATATACGATTAGAGCAGGATTCTTTTTTTCATAATCCTGAAGCATAGTATGAACACTACTATAATGGATTACAGTAACATTTAAAGACCTTATAAGTTCAAAAAAATGACTCGAATTGTCCTTTTGTTGATCCAGTAAGAATATTTGGGATGATAAAACTGTCATAAGCTAAAATAGAATTTACTACCGTCATGACACAATTTACTGATTCAAGTAAACGAAGTGA
>JABSPC010000136.1 GCA_013215515.1 Crocinitomicaceae bacterium | reverse complement strand
TTTTACCAAAGAAATTCAATGTAGTTGATACCATAAATGAATTACAAGTTATTAAGGAAAGTCCGAATGTACATGAAGGGGATTGGGATCAGTTTCACAAAAAGATTCGGCACAGAATCTTCTATCAAAAATGGCTTTGGGGTATTTTCATTGAAATTGTATTGACTACGTTGGGCTTTATAATTGCATGGAATTCGGTAAAAGTTCCCAATCTCAGTGATAGAGCGGATGAAGTTTCAGTTAAAGTTTTCAACTTCTTAAAACCGATGATTCCAGATGGTTTGAACGGGTTCCTTTACAAGATATCTATACAATACTCATTCATGGGAATTGTGTTCGTAGTTGGAATACTTATCTTCATTGGTTTTAGAATTAATTTTAGGAAACAAACTCAGGCATGGGCAGAGCGTCTTCGAAAGCTTTACATCAGTGTTCCAGAAGGAGCACCACATCCAGCTTTTGTATCAAAAGAAAAAACCAACAAGGCGAATTCCGAGAAGTCAAATTAATATTTATCTTTGGCAAAATTGAATTTATTATTAAGCTATGGCAAGCAAGAAATTATTAAAAAAGAGACTTAAGGGAATGGTCTTCGAAATATTGAATGATTGTGACGAAGTAATTGTCAATGAAGGAAAAAACGCAGACAAAGCGGACAGTCTGATTGACGAGGCAGTTGACTTTCATGATGAAGTGATTGCCAAAATTAATGTTGCTAAGTCGAAAAAGGACTTTAATGACATCATTGCCGATGTAACCAAAGCTGCTGAGGACTTTGACAAAAAAGTGAAATCACTGTAGTTGATTGAAAAGATATAATGAAAAGTGTTGATCTACGGATTGGCACTTTTTTTTTGACATTTTTTTCCTATTTGGTTAATTTTTAATGCCAGCCTGAATTAGCAAAGTCATACCTTCGAATAATCGCTACCTTAGTCATCAATGCGATTTACAATACTACTTCTATCACTTTTTATAGTTGGTGTGCCCAAATTTTCATGGGGGCAATTCTATGAAGGTATTTCCCAAGTAAATCCCTATTTGTCAAAACTTGGAAAACTTGACATCTATCTTCAAACGAGTCCCGATAACTTACATGACCTCTATGATGACTTGTATTTTATTGCTCGAAAAAAGAAAAGCAGAACACTCGAAGCCGTTTTAAATATCTACAAAGGAACAGGGTATTACTATTCTGGTCAATCGGATAGCGCGGTAGTTTAGTTTAATAAATCTATATCCATTGCTAGTGAAATAAATAATGAAAAGCTAGTTTCTACAGCTCGAATTCGAAAGGTCTTCGTGTTAGGAGAAAGTACTGACAACAAGGTCGCTTATCGAATGATGAAAGATGAGTACGATGCGGCAAAAATCAATAAGGACACACTGAACATGATTTATAGCATGAACGGTATGAACCTTTTTGGCGAACATGACGAAGATGATTCTGGATTTGATGCTAACGTGCAGGCCATTCGATTGGCTCAAGATAGTGGCAACGAATATGAGTATGGATTTCTCTTGAATAATCTCGGAGTTACGAAACTTGAACTCGGGGACCAACCTAGAGCACTGGCGGATTTCAAAAAGTGTCTTGCGATTGCTAGAAAAGTTGAAAATCCTCGATTAGAGTTGACAGTACTGGAAAATTTCGCCTATTACTATTTGGAAATTGATTCGATTGATCTTGCGAAGAAGAAGTTTTATGAAGTGTATGATCGTGCTATAAGTATTAAGCACAATCAAATAGCGGTTACTTCAATGGTTAATTTAGGAGGCCTTTACCGTATGGAAGGCGATTTACTAAAAAGTGATTCACTTACTAAAGCGAGCCTTATACTATCCAAAAGTTCTCGGATGTATCATTTGGTTTCTATGATCTACTTGAACCAAGCATCCATCAATTTGACTGGCAATAAATTCAAGAAGGTAAGTGAGAATTTAGATTCTGTAGAAGTCTATCAAATGTACACGCCTAACAATGATGTTCAAATGGGAATTTATCAGATAAATTATGAGATGAGTCAAAAGAGGGGGGATTTTGAAATGGCCTTGAGTTATTATAAAGATCTAAATAACTTCCAAGACTCAATTAATAAAAATGGTCGCTTACAAATGATTTCAGAATTGCAGTTGAAATATGACGTAGAGAAAAAATAAAAAGAGCGTGTTCAGCAGAAAATAGGATTTGAGAAGAAACAAGCTAAAGATAGAAAGAAGCTCGCCAAGGAAGAAAGGAATACTGCTGTACTTCGTGAAAACATCGCTATTGGTGCAATACTGATTATTCTACTTTTGGCTGGGTTAATTATCTATTATTTTAGATCAAAACAAAAGCGTGAAAGTGAGTTTAGTTCAGCTTTAGTCAATAGACTTGAAGAAGAAAGAGGACGAATTGCAAGGGACTTGCATGATGGAATCGGGCAAAGCCTGATCATTTTGAAAAATAAGTTCAACAAGATTGAAGGCGGGGCAGAGGGCTTGTCAGAAGAACTCAATGAAAATTTCTCAGATACTATTGAAGAAGTTAGAAGTATCTCGCGTTCACTTATTCCGCCAGAGTTAAGTCGATTGGGCTTAAAAAAGTCACTCAATAAAATGTTGAAAGATGTAGAGTTCTCCGCTGGAATTGTCGTTTCGATTGATATCAACGACCTTGATGCGATTGAACTTGAGCAACCCGCTGAAATTAGAATTTATCGAATTATTCAAGAATTAACCAACAACACCATTAAACACTCAGAAGCCACGTCACTTAAGTTGGAAGTGATAAATAAGGAGAGTTGGTTCTCAATTGTTTATCAAGATAATGGAGTGGGAATGGCACCAGATAAAGCGAATGGATCTGCAGATTCTGTAGGATTAAGAAGTATTCAACAGCGGATGGGATTTCTGAACGGAACGGTACGTTTTGATAAACCCTCGAAAGGTTTTAAGGGGTCA
The DNA here is from genome assembly GCA_013215515.1 of Crocinitomicaceae bacterium. GTDB lineage: Bacteria > Bacteroidota > Bacteroidia > Flavobacteriales_D > Crocinitomicaceae > UBA4466. Next base: position 81 of record JABSPC010000136.1, on the reverse strand, counting down.
CATTAAAAATCGAGGGGAGTAATGTATCTTAGCCTTCAAAAAAGGACGTTTTGGAATTAGACTTGTTGAATGAAATATTAC
>JABSPC010000135.1 GCA_013215515.1 Crocinitomicaceae bacterium | reverse complement strand
GAAATCCATCGGCCATTACCGCTTCTGGCGTAATCCAATGTGGACTGAAGGCAGGATCATCATAATAAGGCAATGCTTCCTTCTCTTGGCTGAATTCTGTTTGATCTATTTCTTGACAACTAAATGCGATGGCCGCCAAGCTAGTAATTCGCGTATACAATTTTCTCTTTTTTAACTTCATAGCACATGTTTGATTACTTGAGTCCGTAAATCCTACCATTCTTTGCTTCGTAATTGCAGTACAGCTTTCCATTTTCCCTCCAAGCCTGCTGAAGTCCAATTTCTTTGCCGTTTACAATGTTTGATTGTGTACATCGGTCCACTCTTATACCATTCCGTCTGTTTACCGCGTACCACTCCTTTCTTATAATTGGAGTGCGATCTTTTGTTTCCATTAACCCACCATGTCTTTACACTTCCGTGCAATTTGTTGTTTCGATAATAAGCAACATAACTGATCGATCCGTCCTTAAACCAGAGACGAGAAACACCTTTCTTTTTTCCCTTGCGATACTCCACTTGCTCCGATTTTTTACCGTTATCGTAGTACGCAACGGCATTCCCGGTAAAAAGTGCATCATCAAGATAGGTCAGACCTTCAGCGTGAACAAGTCGGAGCTCTTTCGCTTGCACTTCTTTCCATGACATGATTTGCGTGCATGAAAGAAGTGCAAGGACAACGAAAGAAATGGATATGGTTTTACTGAATCGCATTTGGAGTGCCTTGAAAGTTACCAGAGAACAATAAATAATATTGATTCATGTAGAGATCATTCTGAGTATGATAATGATATTCTGCTTCCGACGTATGCTGCGTTACTGAAGTGTGACCTCCTGATCCATCCAGATCTGTTGGATGACCTCCAGTTGAATTACATTTTCTACCGTAAAGGAAGAAGCCGTCAGAAATAATCCCAATCAAAGCTGCATCGTCCTGAGACCAAGCTCTAGGTTCCAATGATAATGGTAGCTCTGAGGGCCTGTGTGAGCTCCGCAATAATCCAAGCTGGTAACAGCCGCGTCAATTGCCACTCCTCCCGCTTCTTGATCATTGTAAATTACAGCACCACTCACCGCAACTCCTATTGCTCCCATACCCGCTGCAGATGAACTAGAGGCCTTTTCTGGGTTCAAAGGAACACGTAATGTATATGTCCCGTTAAAATCCTCGATATCACCGGGAGCCATTAAAGCTGTTGAAGTAATTGTTGGAGCCGTGTATAGCGAATTGCTAATAGACCAGTATGGTGATGTGTGATTTGGAATTCCGTTGCTTCAATTACGATTTGGTCGCCATCAACATACGTCGTCACATTATCAGAATCAAATTCTGCAAATGCTTCGTGTGCCCTTGAGGCGTCTTTTTTTACATCCAACCAGTACAATTGAAAAGATTGCAATTGTGACTAAGCTAGAAGTTGAGCTAAATATCTTCATACAAAAGGGTTTGGAGATTAATAAATAAATTGTTGTTATTACTTATGTTACGCTTAAAACTTGCTATGTATGCATATTTATATTTAAATACCCCTTAATCGCGACCATTAAACCATCCCAACTTTTTCATGCCTGAATATTCCTTAGGCAAAGTGGAGACTCGTTCTTCGCCATATGTGATCGGACCGTATTTTTCAGTTTTGGAACGAATAAAAAAAATTTCATCTT
>JABSPC010000134.1 GCA_013215515.1 Crocinitomicaceae bacterium | reverse complement strand
TATGGCTCACTTCCAATATCAACTTTTTGTGTTACCGGACGTTCCATCATTCGCAGCCAAGTCGCTCCTACGTTCAATCGATTTCCGAATCGATGGGCGATTCTGGAACCAATTAAGGATTTGGCTTGGAAACCGAAAACTGAATTACTTTCAATCGAAATTTTAATTGGCGTGTTCGACTCTAAAATTCCAGAGTTTAAGATTTTTACACGGCCAAGGTTGTAATCAACAGTATAATCCGTTCCTTCTTGTAATTTAATTCCTCCTGCTGTAACTGTTACCGCTCCTTCTGGAACGTTCAGCGCATTCAATGGAATATCAGAACTAATTGAAGATTGGTATTCTCCTTTGATACTAAATCTGTTCTTGCTTGGAATTTGCTGCGCGGCGGTTTTTGTTGAATCGTATAATTCAGTAAAAGCAACTTGATTAATTAATATTTCAGGTAGTCCAGCAGCTTGAAGTTTGTCGCCTAAGGTTTTACCAAAAGGTTCAATCGTAGAAAAGTAAACTCTACCATTTCTTGTATTGATAGTTCCAGCGCTTTGCGCCATATTGCCGTTAAATTGAATGGGAACAAAATCGAACACTCCGTCTGAGAAAGGTTGTTGATTTTGATTCATTCTATCCATGTCCAATAAGGTCACCAATTGTTGGTCATCAACACCATCAATTGGTATTAATGGAAGTAATACTGAATTGTCAGGGTTGTTGTATAATAAATCCAATCTAAACCCTTCTTGATCTACTTGATAAGCTCCGATAGAATAAACATTCTTCATCATCAAATCCCAAATTTTTGTGTTTGGATTTGTGATTGTTGCTTTCAATAATTTTAGAATCAAGGCGTCTTGACCAGAAACACCATCCGTTGAAAATTCACCAACTTGATATATTTGGTTATTGTAAGTATACTCGTATGCTACAGCTAATACTTCATCATTGTTTAATGGTAGGTTCAATGAGATGAATCCCATTTGAGTATTATAGCTAAATTCTTGCTCCGTTAATTTTCTTGCGTTTTCAACTTTTTCGAAATGTACTCCTTGTTGGAAAGGACCAGGTGAAACCACTTGGCTACTTAAAGATGAAACAGCTCCAACAAAACTTCTAATTTGAGGATTTGTCGATGCCCATGGATAAAGTCCGTTTGCCTCATTATCAGGAAGGTCCGTTCCCGAATAAGAACCAGGATTACCCTGAACATTAGTTGCAAGCGCTTCCCCTAAATCAGAGAACCCAATAATATTTCTTGTGTTCTCAGTGTTATTTGTTCTGTTCGTTAACCAAACTTCCATCCTAGTAATGTTGATGGTTGTGTTTGCTATCGGCAGCGTCTTCATTGATTCATTATAATGATCTCTGTGATACGTATTAATGAAATAGTGACGGTTCGCTTCGTAGTTATCTGCTCCCAATTCAAATAGTTGAACTTGAGCTTTCCCACTAATATTGATTTCTTGTCTTTTCCCTTTAGACGAGGCAGCAATAAGGTCGACTGTTGTCTTTCCAAATTTCAATTGAGTTGTTGCACCAAATAAAGTTTGTGAACTAGGAATTAAAGAAGTCGGTAATTCGAATGAAACATTACCCAATGCAATCTTTTGCATGATTTGATCTTCATTCCCTACGTATTCAAGTTTTTGTTGATTGTCAAAATCAAAAGCCGCTTGAGTATTATAGCTCGTTCCAATTTTAAGTTTTGTTCCAATTTGTCCAACAAGATTCATTTGAATTTGTTGTTGGAAATCGAATCGTGTAATTCTTCTTTGTTTAACTGGTAAGATTGGATTGTCGTATCTAGATGAGTTGACACCAAACGAAAGCTCTACACTTCCTTGCGGTCTAATTGTGATTTGATCTGATCCGAAGAAGTTCTCGAATAATTTACCAGGAACTTTAATTGGAAATTCGATAGGCTGATTTTCTGCCGTTTGATCATCAATTTTACTTTTCCAATTATCGCGGAGTGCTTTTTGACGTTCATATTCGATGTACTCCTCAAAGGTCATCATTGAAGGATTTCTGTAATTCAAATCGTTAACGCCAATCGATTCCTTAAAGACATATGTTCCGGTAACTGGATCATATACAATAGTTTGTTCAATTGATGATGGATCTCCTAAGTCGAAACTCTGTGGTTGAGTTTGCGTTGGATCGTACGTTGGATAGATAGGATAGATCAAAGTGTCTTGTCCCATAACATTTCCTATGCAGATGATGCATAATAACGTAGCAAGTCTAATATGTAGATGTCTAGTATTCAACTTTATAATATTTTCAAAGCTTCCTTAATTAATTGTTCAACTGACTCTTCGCCCGTACTTACTTTGTCAATCGCTTTCTCGGCCGATTTTTTATCAAACCCTAAGGAAACCAATGCTGTTAACGCATCAAAATGGTTCGTATTGTTCGCGGTAAAGATATTTTCGGTCGAAAACGCCATTTTTAACATTTTACCCCTCAAATCTACGATAACTCTTTCTGCCGTTTTAGCCCCTATACCCTTGACACTCTGTATTTTTTTAACGTCATCTGTTTGAATTGCCGTTGCTATTTCTTCTGGCACCATAGAAGATAACATGATCATGGCAGTATTTGGTCCAATTCCTGAAACCGAAATAAGATGGTTGAACATTTCGCGTTCAATTGGCTCAGCAAACCCGTAAAGCAACTGAGCATCTTCACGAACAATAAGTTTGGTATACACTTTCACCGCTTCCTTAGAGCCAATAGCACTGAAGGTATTTAATGAAATTTTGACCGCATATCCAACTCCTCCGCAGTCAATAATTAATGCCGTTGGATTCTTTTCAACAAGTTTACCGTTCAATTGTGCTATCATCCTTATTTATTTTGAGCGTCTACTACTGCAACCTTTACCATATTAATGATCTCTCTAACAGAAGATCCCATTTGAAGTACGTGAATTGATTTTTTCAATCCAACCAATACAGGTCCAATTGCATCTCCTTCAGTCATTTCCTGCAATAACTTGTAAGCAATATTACCAGCAGAAAGGTTCGGGAAAATTAAAGTGTTAACTTTTTTATTCGCCAAATCTGAGAATGAAAATTTCTCGTTCATCAGTGCGTTATTCAAGGCGAAATTAGCTTGTAATTCGCCATCGACCAATAAGTTAGGATCATTTTTCTTAATTAGCTCAACTGCTTTCGCCATTTTACTTGGATCTTCCCCTGGAGAAGAACCAAAGTTAGAATAGCTCAATAGTGCAACTCTTGGTGTTACTTTGAACTTACGAATTGTCTTCGCCACGTTTGAGGTTATTTCTGCAATATCCTCAGCAGTTGGATTTTTGTTAATTGTTGTATCGGCTAAGAACATTGGTCCACGTTTCGTATCCAGAATATACATTCCAGCTACCTTACTCATATCCTTTTGTAAACCAACAATCTGTAAGGCAGGTCGAACCACATCGCGATAATTTCTAGTAATACCGGTAATCATTGCATCGGCATCACCAAGTTCAACCATCATCGCGCCGAAGTGGTTTCTTTCACGCATTACCTGAATAGCTTCAAATTCGGTAACTCCTTTGCGTTTGCGTTTCTCGAAAAAGGCATTTCCGAATACAATTCTTCTTTCTCTTTCTTCGTCAGACTTAGGATCGATGATAGTGACATCCTGGATCTCAATCACGTATTCTTTTATTAGCGCTTCAATTTTCTTTCTCTTTCCAAGAAGAATAGGCATTGCAACACCTTCTTCCCAAGCAGTTTGAGCAGCTTTAAGAATCTTGATATTATCCGCCTCTGCAAAAACAACTCGTTTTGGTGATCGTTGTGCTTTTTCAGTAATGTTTCTAAGTAATTTATTATCAAGTCCAAGACGATTCTTCAACGCCATCTCGTATTCTTCCCAGTTTGTAATTGGTTTTTTTGCCACACCAGAATCCATCGCCGCTTTAGCAACTGCCGGAGCAACGTAATAAATCAATCGTGGATCTAGTGGTTTTGGAATAAACTGTTCTCTACCGAAAGAAATATTTTTTTCTCCATAAGCCTCAATTACCTCTTCTGGAATCGTTTCTTTTGCAAGTCCTGCAATGGCTTTAACTGCGGCCAACTTCATTTCTTCATTGATAGTCGTTGCTCTAACATCTAACGCTCCACGGAAAATAAATGGAAACCCAAGAACATTATTCACTTGGTTCGGATGATCAGATCTTCCTGTTGCCATGATTATGTCTTTTCTTACACTGGTAGCGTCTTCATACCCAATTTCAGGTTCTGGATTTGCCAAAGCAAAAACAATAGGATCCTTTGCCATTGCAGAAATCATCTCTTTCGCGACAATCCCACCTCTAGATAATCCAAGGAAAACATCTGCCTTGTTGAATGCTGCAGCGAAAGCGATATCCTTTTTATGCGTAGCAAAAACCTTCTTATTCGAGTCCAAGTCTGTTCTTCCTTGATAGATAAGCCCCTTAGAGTCAAACATATATATATTTTCTCTCTTCGCTCCTAACTTCCAATATAACGTTGCGCAAGAAAGAGCTGAAGCTCCAGCTCCGGACACAACAATTTTTACTTTTTCTATTTTTTTTTTCGCCAATTCAAGTGCATTCAACAAAGCTGCTGAAGAAATAATCGCAGTACCGTGTTGATCATCATGCATTACTGGAATATCTAATTCCTCCTTTAGGCGTCTTTCAATTTCAAATGCCTCAGGCGCTTTTATGTCTTCTAAGTTAATCCCTCCAAAAGTTGGTGCCATTGCCTTAACGGTTTGAACAAACAAATCTGGATCAGAAGCGTCCAATTCAATATCAAAAACATCGATATCTGCGAAAATCTTAAACAACAACCCTTTCCCCTCCATTACGGGTTTAGAAGCTTCAGGACCTATATTACCCAAGCCTAAAACAGCCGTTCCGTTAGAAATTACTGCAACTAAGTTTCCTTTACTTGTGTACTTATAAACGTCCTCTTTATTCTTCGCTATTTTCAAGCAAGGCTCCGCTACTCCTGGGGAATAGGCCAAAGAAAGATCTCTGGGAGAAGAATATGGTTTTGTAGGAACTACCTCAATTTTACCTGGCTTCCCAGTTGAGTGATAATCCAATGCATCTTGTTTTCTGATTTTTGCCATGTTATGCTCGTTATGAAGCCGCTAAAGATACTAAAATCAATTGGATTCATCTTTCATCAATCATGAGATAAATTCAGCCTTTATCTGACTTTAAGTACTTACAACAAATATTGAGAAAAGTTCATTCAAGAATGTGATTGGATCAATCAAATAACAATTAGTTTCAAAGTTCTTGAAGACTCTCCAAAGATTAATTGTACGAAGTAAGGGGTCACATTAAAAATCGAGGGGAGTAATGTATCTTAGCCTTCAAAAAAGGACGTTTTGGAATTAGACTTGTTGAATGAAATATTAC
>JABSPC010000133.1 GCA_013215515.1 Crocinitomicaceae bacterium | reverse complement strand
TGCGATTATGCACGACATAGCCAAACCACCTACAAAGCGGTTCAATGACAAAGCGGGCTGGACATTTCACGGACATGAAGATTTAGGAGCGCGATGGGTACCGAAAATTTTCAAACGACTGAAACTTCCTTTGGATATGAAAATGAAGTTCGTGCAAAAGCTTGTCAGACTGCATTTACGTCCTATCTCATTGGTAAAGGGCCACGTTACTGATTCTGCTGTACGACGACTTCTTTTTGAAGCTGGTGATGACATTGACGATTTAATGACATTGTGTAATGCCGACATTACTTCAAAAAATGAATTCAAAGTCAAGAAATACAAAAAGAACTTTGAGGGGGTAAAGCAGAAATTATTGGACGTTGAAGCTAAAGACCAAATCAGAAATTTTGAACCTCCAGTTTCTGGGGATTTGATTATGATAACATTTGGACTTGAACCTTGCGCCGAAATCGGTGTATTAAAGAATAAGATAAAGGAAGCTATTTTGGAAGGCACCATTGAAAACAATAAAGAAGAAGCCTTTCAATTTATGTTAGATCAGGCCAAAGAAATAGGACTTGAAGCAATAGCAAAATAATTGACTAATTTCGTTCTCGATAATTATCGGATAATGTATCAGCATGGCAGGATTAAAATTTAGAGTTCTTCTCGATTCCAAGGACAAAAGCGAAGTCTTTCGTGACATTATCATCAGTGATAATGATAATTTCGAATCGTTTTACAAAGCCATTCTTAATGCTTATCATTTTTCGGATGATCAAATGGCGTCTTTCTACATGTCCAATGAACAATGGGACAAAGGACACGAGATTAGCTTATTCGACATGGCTTTTGGAGAAGACCCAACTCAGATTCTTCCTAGTGTAATGCGAACTTCAATGATGCAGGGCTATGTTAAAGAAGCGGATCAAAAAATCATTTTAGTTCACGACTTCATACGTATGTGGATTTTCTTAATTGAATTAATCGGATACGAACAAGAAGGTCCTGAAACGCCGAAAACGGTTCTTACAGTTGGAAATGCTCCTGCAGAAGAATCAAAATCTGGAGACGATGAATCAATTCAATTCGAAACCGAAGCAGAAGAAACCGAAGAAGACGAATTTGGATTCGGTGAATTTGAAGATTATTAATTCCCATGTCAGATCGATTAAATGACCCAATGGGGCAAGCGATCATTGATTTTGCACGCACTCAAAAAGATTCAACTATTGATGTTATTTCTGACATTTGTGAAGACGATATAATTCCTGCTTCATACCTCTTTCGTTCATATGAAGAAATGCCAAAACTGGAGCAATTTGCTCTTAGTCAATGCAAAGGCCGAACATTGGATATTGGTGCTGCTGCTGGAATGCACGCCGAATATTTGGTCAGCCAAGGATTAGACGTTGATGTGATTGACATCAGTAAAAATTCAATCGATCATTTGAAATCCAAAAATCTTAAAGCACAACAAATCGATTTCTTTGAATACAATGGAATTGCTTACGACACTTTGTTGTTTTTGATGAATGGGATTGGCATCGCTAAAAACCTCGCGAATCTCGAAAACACACTTTTGCGGGCTAAAGGAATGCTGAATGAAAACGGGAAAATTCTTTGTGACTCCGCAGACATCAAGTATCTTTATGAGGATAAGGACGGTGCATTGTGGGTTGATTTAAACACAATTTACTACGGGAATTTCAAATTTCAAATGAAGTACAAAGACCACGAAACGGATTGGTTTGAATGGCTTTACGTTGATTTTGACACACTTTCAGAAGCCGCAAAAAACGTTGGATTGGTCGCTACAAAGTTGTATGAGGAAGACGATCAATACTTAGCAGAACTAACAATACAATGAGATACTTATCTACACTTATAGCCTTTCTAATCTGCACTATCGCGTATAGTCAGAATGATTCCGTAGGTGCATCAAAAAGTGAAAGCGCATTATTATGGAGTATCACTTCTCAAGGTAGTGAGGACACATCGTACCTTTTCGGAACAATGCACATGATTGAAAAAGAGTACTTCATCTTCCCAGCCTCGTTGGACTCACTTGTGGCCAATTCACAAACACTTGTAATGGAGTTACCTGGAATTCCCAACCCGTATGAAATGATTCAATACGTAATGCTCACGGAAGGTTCTCTTTTTGATTACTTCAATGAACAACAAGAAGACACAATCATAAATTGGGTAACCGAAAACACTCCATACAATGAAAGTATGTTTCGAACGGTATTTGACAAGATGAAGCCATTTGCCCTCCTTCAATTAACCACTCTAATGAATTTACACGGAGAGACAAAATCATATGAGGAAGACTTCAATCAAATTGCATTAAAGAATAAAGTTAAAGTTGTTGGACTAGAGACCGTAGCTGAGCAAATGAAAATTTTCGATGGTTTCACTAATGAAGAAATGACGGAAATGGTGATGTCCACATTTCGCAATCCGGAAGAAACTGATTCTATATTTCAATTGATGCAGGAAACATATTTCAAGCAAGATATAGATGCTTTATATGAAATGGTTCACATAGAAGGTGGATCATTTGAAGAAAAAGAAAATGAGTTTTTGATTGATAGTAATAAAATTTGGATCCCGAAAATAAAAGAACATATGAAAAAGGGGGAAATATTTATTGCTGTTGGAGCGGCACATCTTGGGGGACCAGATGGAGTTATTCAATTGTTAGAGAAAGAAAGCTTCATTTTAACACCGATTCGATTATGAAGAAGATATTTATACTGCTTCTTGTATTAATCCAAATTGGCTGTAGTAACAATGACGAACCCAAGTATTTTGGGCAACCCGACATCAAAATTGATGAAGATGGAAATTCGCTTTTGTGGATGATTACCAGCGACAATTTACAAGATACCTCCTTCCTATTTGGGACAATGCACTTAATCCAAAAGGAATATTATTACTTCCCTGAAAATCTCGAAAAACTAATTGCCAGTTCCGAAACAATCGTAATGGAAGTGGTTGGTGAGCCGAGCCAAATGGAAATGATGAAAATGATGTCGCTCGATGAGGGGTCATTATTTGACATACTTAATGAAGAACAAGGAGATAGTCTTTTAGCCTGGGGACAAGAAAACATGGGCATGTCTGAAAACAGTTTCAAATCGTCTTTTGGTAAAATGAAACCTTTCGCTGTATCTATACTCACAATGGCTGCACTAATGAAAGGCGATACGGAATCCTATGAAATGGATATCACTAAATTGATGAAAAGTCAAAAAATAAAAGGGGTTGGATTGGAGACGATTGAAGAGCAACTTGCTGTTTTTGACGATTTCACTGACGAAGAACAAGTTCAAATGTTGATGGAATCAATTAAAGACGATGAAAAAAACAAGAATCTAACTGAGAGAATGCAGCAAGTGTATAAACGTCAAAACATTGATTCTTTACAGCTTATGATTATCGAGGAAAGCGGGTCAATTGCAGACAAAGAATCACTATTATTGGATGATCGTAACAAAAAATGGATTCCGAGAATCGAAAAATTAATAGCAAAGAAACGAACTTTCATCGCCGTAGGAGCAGGACATTTGGCTGGTCCTCAAGGCGTGATCAAACTATTGCAAAAAGCGGGATACACTTTAACACCAATTGAATTATGAAAACAATCTTAAGCCTGGTACTTCTCGTACTTTGTGTTAGCAGCTGCGGCACGTATTCAGATGAGCAGATGAAGGAATTTGACACTAAGATTCAGTCCTACTTAAAAAAGAACAACATTGAATGCCTGAAGTCATCTTCCGGTTTGTATTATAAAATAATCGAAGAAGGTGAAGGTCGTAAGATTCAATACACGGACGTTGTTTCTTTTAAGTATTCGGGAAGATTACTGAATGGAAAACTGTTCGATGATCGAAAGGACCCTGTCACATTTGAAGTTTCAAAATTGATTGGATGTTGGAAAGAAATCATGTTGAATTTAAAACCTGGGGGGAAAGCATTCTTAGTATCCCCACCTCAACTGGGCTACGGCACGAACAATTTAGATGACATTCCGAAAAACTCAATTCTAGTCTTTGAAATGGAAGTCGTTTCAGTTAATGAATTCGAGAAGTGAGAAGTTTTTCTAAGTTCTTAATATTAAGTTTTACGGCTCTAATCATTGTTTCGGGGTGTTCCGAAGAACCGACCAAACCAAAAAAGAATCTGGAAGAAGAACCAGAAAAGTTCGAATCTAACTATTCAAAAATAGAAGAGCATTTTGAGGAAATTAGTATTGATCAATTTCACGTATTTAGTTGGTACAATTTCAACGATGCAGATTTCAAATTCAAAGGTATTCCGCTAACATAGGCTCGATTATTTTTGCCGGATGAATTCATGAATCAATACAATATCAACGAAGAATACGCGGCGTGTTATAAATTCAAAATTGACGATAATCGTGTAGGACTTATCATTCGTTGTCCGGGAGAATATTCATCCACTGCCATTCAACTGGCCCTTTATGATCTTGGAAAAGACCGTGTAACGAGAACTATATATCTCTCCGATGTTTTTGGAGATGCCGGTGAGACATTAAATTACAGCTCTTTTCT
>JABSPC010000132.1 GCA_013215515.1 Crocinitomicaceae bacterium | reverse complement strand
TTTGATTGCTTCTTTTATTATGGGATGGTTGTGACCAATGTTGTTTACCGCGACACCCGCAATCATGTCCATATAAGACCGTCCTTCTTTATCGTAAATGTAAATTCCGTCCGCTCTGTCAACCTCAATTAGGTATGGAAACGGATTTGTCTGTCCTTGAAATGATAAAAAGTCCTCTTTATTACTCATCGATTCGTTCTGCTCCTTGGCCCATTCTGACCTCCCATTCCACCTGGGCGACCTGTTCCACCTGGATGGCCCGTTCTACCCGGTCGTGTTCCTTGTTGGGGGGTTCTTTTTAAAGGCTGATTAAGTTTCTTTAATAATTCACGCTTGAAGCGCGCTTCCAAACTTAATAGTTTTGTCGCTTTTTTGTATCCAATTATGGCCGCAATATTATCATTGTACTCTTTCTTTAGTTGGGCAACCTTAATATCATTGTCCAAAACAGAGTTCGTTTTCGTCTTGATATCCGCTTCAGCTAAGGTTTCTAGGTTTTCTTTTAAATCCTTTGTAGTTTTCTTACGGGCTTTTTTCTGCTCATCAACTTTCTTTTGCAATTCATTATAAACAGGCCAGAATTTTTCCGATTGTTCTATAGTTAAATCCAGCTCCTTAGTAATAAAAGCAATTTTTAGACGCTTGATTTTTTCTTTTCGAGTCAATTGATGGTCCGGCTTGTCTTGAGATAAAGCCAACGGAGCAATAAATAGGAGAGCTATTAATAGCAAACCGCTCGGTGTAATTCGTATTGATTTCATAATTCTTGTATTAAATAAATGAGTCTTCTTCTAAATCTGAAAAGTCTAAATCTTCGTCATTCAGGTATTCAAGGATATCTTCCTTTGTAATATTTTCAAGAGTGATTGATTCGAGAGGATCAGCATCTTCATCCTCAAACATTTCATTTTGGAACTCTTCGTATTTCGCATTTAATTCATCCATGGGTACAAATTCCGCAATCATCTCAACATCAAATTCATCAATATTTTCGTCCACGTAGGCTAATAATTCTTCTTTTGACAATTCGTCCGATGCGACTTGAGGCGGAACTATTGGTAAGTCATCCGGTGAATTAAAGTTCACAATTAAAAATACTAGAATGGCCGCAGCTGCAGTACTAATCCATGTGATTGGCCGTTTGTAAAGCGGAATGATTTTCGTTTTTTGAGAATCAATCACACTTTGAGCCATATTATCGAAATACGCTTTGTTAGGCATGTCAACCTTGCGTTTTTCAATAAAATCAAATATGTCTTTTTCTTCGTTCATTTTTACTTAGATAGGTGAGATCATCAATGGTTTAATTTGTTTAGAATAAATTCTTGAATTTTTTGCTTCGCATGGTGAAAATTTGCCTTCAATGCGCCTTCGCTGGTGTTAAGCCGGGTGGAAATTTCGCTGTATTTTAATTCTTCGAAATACTTCAGTTGGAATACCAGGGCTTGTTTCTCAGGAAGAGTTGCTATTGCCTCTTGAAGAGTGTCTGTGATCATTTCCGGTGTTGTACCGTCGAGAACTGAATGTCCAGCTTTTATTTCAAGAATTGGAGCGTCTAAATCAACCCCTGCTCTTCTTTTTTCTTTCTCAATTGTATTTAAGGTTTCGTTTCGAGCTATTCGATACATCCATGTATAAAGAGCAGAGTCTCCTTTGAATTCAGAAAGATTTTGATATACTTTGATCAGGACATTTTGAAGCACATCATTTGCAATCTCGTGGTTTTTGGTTATGCCACGGATTTGACTGTATAATACTTCACCAAATTGAGAAACAATGGCTTTAAAAGCCAAGTCAGAATGTTTACCTCCTCGATTGAATAAATCAATAATGTGTTTATCATCAAGGGGTTTACTCATAGGTTACTTACGTTGAATTGCTTTTTCCGCAGCCTCAACAACGTTTACTGTATCGATTCCGTATTTGGCCATCAATTCAGTTGCTGTTCCGCTTTCTCCGAAAGTATCATTGACACCAACATATTCTTGAGGAACTGGATTCGTTCTAGATAGCAATTGAGCAATTGAATCACCCAAACCTCCGTTAATCATGTGTTCTTCTGCAGAAACTACACATCCTGTTTTAGCTACAGAAGCTAAGACTGCTTGACTGTCTAAAGGTTTAATCGTATGCATGTTAATTACCTCAGCAGAGATTCCTTTTTCAGATAAAGCCTTAGCAGCTTCAATTGATTTCCATACCAAGTGACCACAAGCGATGATTGTTACATCCGTACCTTCAATAATAATATCTGCTTTCCCGATTTGAAAATCAGCATCGGGTTTTACAAAAATTGGAACAGAAGGTCTACCAAAACGCAGGTAAACTGGACCTTCGTGGTCTGCTATTGCAATTGTAGCTTGCTTCGTTTGGTTGAAATCGGCAGGTACAATTACTGTCATATTCGGAAGCATTTTCATCATTCCGATATCTTCCAATACTTGATGTGTTGCTCCATCTTCACCCAATGTCAAACCAGCGTGAGAGGCACATATTTTTACATTTTTTTGAGAATATGCAATTGATTGACGAATTTGATCATATACTCTACTCGTTGAAAAATTCGCAAATGTTCCGGTATATGGAATTTTACCTCCGATTGTCATTCCTGCCGCAATCCCCATCATATTTGCTTCTGCAATTCCGATCTGGAAAAAGCGTTCTGGGAACTCATTTTCAAAAGCATTCATCTTTAAAGATCCAGTAAGATCCGCACAAAGTGCTACGACATTTTTATTTCGTTTTCCTATTTCTAGAAGTCCTTCACCAAAGCCAGATCTTGTATCTTTCTTTCCTAATACTTCGATTTCAATAGTTTCTGTCATAATTGTATAGATGTAGTTTTATTCGAATTTATTCTAAAGTTCTTTTCCAAAGTGTACTCAGATTTTTTTAAATTATTCTGGCGATAAATAAGACGATAAGAGCCTGGTTGCAATTGGAATTTGCCCGTTTTAGTCGCGTCTTTCAAGTTGCATACCCATTCCCAAGTTCCGTTGTCATTCTCATTGAATATCTGACCAACTATTGCAGAACCAGCTGAATATTTAATCCACCCTGGTGCTTTTATATTCACCGTAGCCTTCATGCTTTGTTCAACGTTAACAGAAACATAAATTCTAGGCAACGTAAGAATTTCTAAGTTATACCAGCCAACCAAGTATTTGTCGGTGGAGCCAATTTTCTGGATGTTCAAGGTTTTATTGTCCTCATTTAAGGTTACTCGCACATCTACCTGATATGGTTTCGCAGCATTTAACCAGCGAATTTGGATTATACCTTGACCCGCATCTACATTAATAGTGTTATGCGTATTCTTAACAAGAGAAATGTCCTTCTTTTCAACTTTTGGCGTTGTATTGACAACCAAATCGTATTTAAGTGCTGGGTCCAGAATTAGAGTATCTGGATTTCCGTATCGATTAATAGTGTGTGTAAATGTATATTTCAAATTAGTCGTTCCAGCTTCATACAAGAACATAGTTACGTCAGTTTCAATTGGCGAACCATCAACTGTATTAAGATTAATTTGTGCAGTCGTGTTCAATAATGCTTTATTTACAACAGACTGCAATACCCTTGCGAAGGCATCCTCAGTTTCAGCATCTGTAAAGTTTCCAATACAATTGAATTTTTCAAGATAAGATAAATCTAATCCCAGACCAATTACAAATGGGGTTACGTTTACACCTTTATCTTTCAGCTTTTTAGCAATAACACAAGGGTCGTTGTCACATGCTTCCAGTCCGTCAGTAATAAGGATGATAAAATTTCTGCCTGTTGCATCTGGGAAATCGCCTGCGGCTGCTTCCAACGATCTGGCAATTGGTGTCGTTCCTTTGGCTTGAATTGATTTAATTCTTTGGGTAATCCGTTGATGATTATTCGATCCAAATGGTACTTCAAGTTTCGTGTCATTACAATCTTGAAACGTCGCAGTAATTGGGGATTGGTGTCCGTAAACACGAAGTGCAATTTCCAAGTTGGGAGTACCCTCAAGACCTTGAACTGTCTTAGCCAGAAGTTCTTTGGCTGTTTCAATCCTTGTTTTATCTCCCCAGTGAGCATTCATACTATTCGAGGCGTCCAGAATAAACAATATTCTTGTCAATTTTGTTTCCTGTCCGAATGAAATCGAACTAAGAATAATAAATGCTATGAATAGAATTTTTTTCAATTAATAATCTCCTAAAGTTTCTTCCAATTGCCCTAAAGCACTTGCAAGTTGTTCATCGTTTGGAGCAGATCCGTGCCACTTGTGAGTCCCCATCATATAGTCAACTCCTTGCCCCATCTCTGTAGTCATAACGATCATGATAGGCTTTCCGTTACCAGTTAAGCTTTTCGCTTTCGCCATTGTTGCCTTAATCACATCTATATTATGACCATCCATTTCAAGTACTTCCCATCCAAAAGCTTGCCACTTTTTACTTAAGTTACCCAAAGAAATGATGTCTTCCAAATCTCCATCGATTTGTCTTCCGTTATAATCTATTGTTGCAATCAAGTTATCAACCTTTCGGGCTGAAGCATAGAGTGCGGCTTCCCAAATTTGGCCTTCCTGCATTTCTCCATCTCCATGAAGTGTATACACCAAACTATCGTCCCCGTTCAATTTCTTTGTTGACGCTGCTCCAATCGCGCAAGATAATCCTTGTCCTAAAGAACCAGAAGCCATTCGGATTCCAGGTAAATGATGATCTATAGAAGGATGTCCCTGTAAACGAGATCCAAGTTTTCTAAACGTTCCAAGCTCAGGAACAGGGAAGTAATTAGAACGAGCTAAAACACTGTACCAAACAGGTGAAATATGACCATTTGATAAAAAGAATAAATCTTCTCCTTCACCGTCCATTTTAAAATTCGCTGGATCGTGGTTCATCGTATCAAAGTAAAGTACTGATAAGAAGTCAGTGCAACCTAACGAACCACCTGGGTGTCCAGAGCTTACTGCTGCTACCATTCTAACAATATCTCTTCGAACTTGAGATGCTACTTTTGCTATTTCATTTGTCTCCATTGATTCGGCTTTGATGTAAGTGTTTTATTCGTTACAAATCTAAGTTTTATTACTAAAATGTATTCGTTAGGAAAGGTGAACTTATTAGCAATTTGCAACGACTTATGCACAATCGAAAAAATGAAAAACGACATAATTAACTGGATTTAGCTACAGTGAATATCTGTTTGTATTCTCGCTTTTTTTCGGAATAATTGTTAAATTTACGCGGCTGAATAATTACGGGTTAAAATGAAGAGTCTCTAATTTAAAAGAGGTATGCAACCATTTTATCATGATTTAGGTCTAATTATTAAGCACTAAGATTAACAACGATTAATTATGAGAATAAAAAAGACACTAATCATAATTGCTTTTGTCCTTCCGCTTGGAGTTTTTGGACAAACGGAATTAGGTACTGCTCTAAAAACAAATTCACTTGCTCAAGTAGATCTTGGATTTGAAAACTATTGTTTAAAATCAGCGATCAATTATCTTGAAGTATCACAAGAAAAGGCAGGAAGTATTGTATTTGCGGGGGAAGTTGCTTCACTTGAAGACAATCCAAATGCCACTTATGTTGATTATGGAATTCAATTAATTGAAGGTGAGACTCAGTATTTTAAAATAACTGGTTCGAATAAAATTTTGTCTGTTAAATCTTTGTTTGTGCTAAGATTGAATTACACTAACTCAACTAAATAAATTAGAGATGATTAAAAAAATATTTTCCTTATTGTTTTTAGTTGGATTTATTGGAACGAATTCATTTTGCCAACTCGTTTTGTCTGACGCAGATTATGATGCATTGAATCCTTTGGATTGTGCTGGAATTGATAATGGTGGGAATCCTAACTTCACAGATGGTCCCGCAAATTACACATCAAATATGAACGACACTTTAGTTTTGTGTCCAGATTTAAATCAGGGGTCAAAAGTGTCAATTTCTTTTGCTACAAATATTGGTTATACATGGAATGTGGATGGCACTGATACTTTGTACATTTATGATGGGTCGAACACGTCTGCTCCACTAATTGGAGCGTATAATTCGATAACTGATCCGCTTAGTTTTTTCGTTCAAGCTTCTTGGGCGAACTTGTCTGGCTGCTTAACCCTTGTATTCGTTTCTGATGGCGCTCTTGAAGGGACTGGTTGGGATGCAAATGTATCATGTGGGAATCCATTTCAACCATTTAGCCCGCACATTGAAGCTTACATTAATGGTGTTGGACTGGATGCGCTTAATCCATTAGATACTGGTTATGTTGATGTTTGTTTTGGCGATTCAATATTGTTTATTTCAATGCCTGACTTCCCGAATTCGTTTGAAACCAATGGTTTTGGATACTCACAAACTGTTGAGAATTGTGCTTTTAGTTGGACTATTGGAGGAGTTGGTCAGTTCACGAATGATAGTGTTTGGTTCACACCACCGCAACGAATGGGATATTATGTTGATTTAAGAGTGACAGATATTTTCCCTTTAAATGCAAGAACTACTTGTAAGGTCCGTGTCTCTCAATTACCCCTTTTTACTGGTGCTGGACCAATTGAAGATACTGTTTGTTTGGGGGAAAACACGAATTTAGTTGGAGGGGTTACTACAACAGATACTGTTGGTATTGATATCCCGAATGGTCAATTGACAGCTGGAGGAACCTTTGCTGGTTTGACTTTTTTACCTGATGGAAATGGATTGCAATCTCAAACGTCAATTGCGTTTGCAGGATTTGATAATAATGCGACCGTATCAGGACCAGGTGATAT
>JABSPC010000131.1 GCA_013215515.1 Crocinitomicaceae bacterium | reverse complement strand
ACGTATTCTTAGGGTTATTTATTCTTTTTGGTGTGACAGCATTAACTTCTTGTCGTACAAAAGAGCCTACAATTGCCAAAATTTATGTTCGTAATGCCGCAAATGCTCCTGTTGCGGGAGCAACAGTTATTATTTTTGGTCAATCAACGACAAACCAACCATCTAGTGTTGTTCTTTATGATACAACAACAACGAACGCTGCCGGTGAGGCAATTTTCAACTTCGATGACGTTTATCAATTAGGACAAGCTGGTGTAGCCGTTCTTAACATTAATGTTGAAGGAGGAGGAATGGTTGGACAAGGAATTATTAAAATCGAGCAGGAAGTAACTTCTGAAGAGACGGTTTTTATTCAATAGAGATATTGAAAAAGGTGCTTTTGTAGCACCTTTTTTTATGTCTAATAATTTCAAAATCACCAATGCGACTGTATATCACACTTGATTTTAATCCATCAAGAATAGTAGATCTCTCCTTCGTCAACCAACCCATCTCCTCTCATTTTCACAAACAATTGAATCAGCGCAACAACGTCTTTTTCGCAATACACTTTAATTCTTTCAAGATCCTTATCCTCAAAATAAACTCTTGCAACGTCTGCTCCGGAAATGTCATCCTTAGGAGTAGGAATATCAAACACATGACAAAGCAACGCTAAAGAAGTATAGGCTTTAAAGTCACCAAACTTCCACAGTTCCATTGTATCAAGGTGTGCAATCTCCCATGGTTTTTTACCGGCGATATTCAAAACGTTTGGCAAACCAATTCCATTTATTAGCATTCGTCTACATATGTATGGAAAATCGAATTCCTTCGCATTATGCCCGCACAAAATACTATACGGAGAGTTGTAATGCTCGTCCAATAGACCCTTGAATTGTTTCAATAGCGTTTCTTCATCATCGTGATAATACGACATCATTCGAATTTGCTTGCCTGTACTCGTTTGTTTCACATACCCAACTGAAATACAAACGATTTTACCAAACTCGGCATAAATTCCTCCTCGATCGGCATAAAGCTGTTCATACGATTTCTCTTCATTTTGCATGAATCGTGTTTTAGATTCAAACAATTCTCGCGATTTCTCCTCTAGTTTATCAAACTCATAAACTTGCGGTACTGTTTCAATATCCAAAAACAATACCTTTTCCAACTGCACTTTTTCTAGCATAAATAATAGGTTATTATTACCTACGCTGAAACAATCTTATCTGTTTTTTGTCGTTTTGTTTCAGCCTAAGTATTAGGTTACTGTATTGAATATAGCGAAATATTGCAGATTAAATATAAAAAGAGCAAATTTGTATAAAACCTAGAAATGGCTGAGGAATTAGTGAAAATAGAAGGTAGTAAAGGCGAAATTTATTCGTCTTTAATTCCTCAAATTAAGGCACTTGTTGGTGACGAAAAAGACCTCGTTGCGAACCAGGCAAATATTGCCGCAGCTTTAAAACACGCCTTCGGTTTTTTATGGGTTGGGTTTTATAATGTTCGCGAGGACATGATGATACTGGGACCGTTTCAGGGCCCGATCGCATGTACGCGTATTCGAAAAGGAAAGGGCGTTTGCGGAACCGTATGGGAAACAAAAAAACATATTGTTGTTGACAATGTGGATGAATTCCCAGGCCATATTGCTTGTAGTACATTGTCTAAAAGTGAAATCGTAATCCCATTGATCCAAGAATGCCAAGTAATTGCCGTTTTAGATATCGACAGCGATCAATTGACAGCATTTGATGAGAATGACGTTCTTTACTTAAATGAAATCTGCGAATGGTTCGTAACTACATTATAGTATTACTTGTTGGATTGCTTGCTGCATCCTGTGCTCAAGTCGGAATTATTTCGGGCGGACCACAAGATCGATTTGCCCCAAAACCAATTGCTGAAGATGTCGTCCCATTAAATGAAACAACCCATTTTACTGGAAACTCTGTTGAAATTCCATTCGATGAATACTTTCAATTGGTTAACCCCACTCAAAACATTAGAATGGTTCCTCCCCATGCTAAAATAGAAGCTTCAGTAAAAAACAAAACGCTAACTCTGACATGGAAAGACACTCTGGAAAGCAACACAACGTATGCCATCTATCTCAACAACGCTGTTAAGGATCTAAACCAAGGTAACGACACCATAATTCAATATGTTTTTTCAACTGGGACTGTGTTAGACACTCTTTCCTACTCTGTCATGGTCATTGATGCTTGGTCAGGTTTACCAATTGACGATTGTGTCGTTGCGCTTTACGAGCTTAATTCAACCAAACTCATTAGTCTCGCTCAGCCGTCAAATGGCATTGCTAAATTAAATTACTTGCGTAAAGGAGAATACCGTGCCATAGCTTTTGTAGACGAAAACAATGACTTAAAATTGCAGAATTATGAGAAGGTTGGGTTTCCAAATGGCGGAAAGATATCAGTTGACTCAACTTTTTTTGATTCTATTCCTCTTCGCGTTTTTACACCTCCTTCAAAGAAAACTGGATTTAATACGATTACAGCGAATGCTCCCTGTATGCACTTATTGACAACGCACCAAAAAGTAAGAGACAGCAATCCAAAGTTTTACATGAATGGTGATATTATTTCTGTCTCTAAAATGATGTGGCGTTCTCAAGATTCTGTTGAAATAAATACTGGTGTTATTACTGAAGGCTCAGTTGAATATGTAATGCAATACACCTTCGACGATTCAATTGTAAGTGACACTCTGATTTATCGAATTCGACCAGCAGACAGAGATAAAAAGATAAAGATCAAAAAAGGGAGTTTGACAATTAAGCCCTCTTCAAATGTAGTGTTCGAAGTAAATGGAATTATTCAAAGCGTTGATACTTCTAAAATTCACCTTCTTAACATGTCCGACTCTAGTGCTATTTCTGTCACTACGGGTTTTTCCAATTGGAGCTGTTTTATGCTTGGTTTTGATAGGGAAAACATCAAAAATGTTAAATTCACAATGGACGAAGGCGCTGTAATCACCGAATGTGGGACAAGTGAAAAATTTGAACAAATCAGATCTTTTGAACCAGAATCCACCTTTGGTGAATTAAATATTAATGTCTCGAAATATAGCAGGGCGCTCATTGTCCAATTGCTGAAGCGCGGGAATCTTATCAAAGAAATTACGGTCGAAAATCCACAAGAAATGGTCTCATTTAAGGAACTCTGGACTGGTGAATATACGTTTAGAGTAATTCGAGATTCAAATGGAAACGGAAAGTGGGATGTTGGTGATTATGCAACATTGACACAGCCGGAACAAGTTGACATGTACACCAAAAAGATAAAAGTCCGAGCAGGTTGGACAATCGATATTCCATTGACTCCAAAAAACTAAGCGATGAAGAGCCCAATGAAAAAAGCATTTAGTGGGTGGAAACTTTTCGCTGCTCTTACGATTGGCTTGCTCATTTCTGGTTGGATGCTTTATCGAAGTGTTTCCCAAACACAGTTTTCAGAGGTTAAAAATGGAGAAGGCACTCATTCTTGGGTGGATGGAAATAATAATGGGAAAATCGATCTTCACGACGCTTCAGACTTCAAAAAGGATCCTAGTGGTACTTACGAGCTTCAAACCATATCATCGGTTCTAAAGAACATTAACTGGACAGGAGGCTCTGTTATGTGGCTTCTCGGAGCTATTCTCTTTACCGCTGGTCGTGACTTTTTCTATATTCTTCGAATTCGAATATTGACCCATAAAAAATTGACGTGGAAAGCAAGTTTCTATGTTATAATGATTTGGGAGTTCGCCTCTGCCCTCTCCCCTGGTGTTGTTGGAGGAGCTGCTGTTGCAATGTTCATTTTAAATCGTGAAACCATCCCTTTTGGTAAAGCCACCGCCATTGTAATCATCACTGCGTTTATGGACAATTTGTTCTTCGTAGTTATGATTCCGTTCGTCTTTTTATTTATTCACCACAGCGATTTATTTCCAGAAGGTTTGGATTCTTCGGTGCCTCTTATCTGGTGGTTTTGGATAGGATGTTCTGTCATTTTTGGAATTTGCTCCCTATTGTATCTAACACTGTTCTGGTACCCAAGTCTTGCCACCAAATTTCTCCTTTTAATTTTCAGTTTGCCCTATCTAAGACGTTGGAAATTCATTGCTAAAGAATGGGGGAAAGACATTGAAGCCGCATCAAAGGAATTTAAAGCGGAAAAACGATCCTTCTGGATCAAAGTTTTCTTGACTACTGTCGGTAGTTGGATCTCTCGCTATTTGGTGATAAATGCCGTCCTAAATGCGTTCATCCATCTTGGGTTTATTGACAACATCAAAATACTTGGCCAACAACTCGTTCTTTGGTTGTTTATGTTGGTTAGTCCGACCCCTGGCGGAAGCGGAGTTGCAGAATTTGCGTTTGGAGAACTTCTTTCGAGCTTTGCTTCATCGGCACTTTTAATCGGTGTTCTGGCCTTGATCTGGAGGCTTATTTCTTACTTTCCCTACTTGTTTATTGGGTCCATTCTCTTGCCTGCTTGGATTAAACGAACCCAGAAGTAAGAAACCATTTAGAGGGCAAAAAACATTGCTTGGCAGTAAAACTTACTCTTCAGTAAGCAGACACCCATTGAAATAATAAGATTCTTCGCACTCTCCTGAAGTGATCGTATTACAGCCCTCTTCGTCATAAGATAAGGTCCAAGTGCCTTTGCAAATAAACGTTTCTGTAGAGCCTGATTTGCGTGTCATAGAGGAATAGCAAGTAGTATTGCCGGAGGTACTATCAAAAGAGAAGAACATAATCGTTTCCGATTCGGATTCAACAGTTCCCGTTTCCATATTATATTCAGCGACAACCTGTAAAACATATAAATCGTTTCCTTTTGTAACCGTTTTTACGAGAATTTCTTCCCCCATCATGCTCATTACATATTCTGTAGCTTTTTCTACTTCAGTTATCGGGAAGGTAAACTCTCCTAAATCAAGAATTATATTGTCTTGTGAAAACCCATTCAAGGATGTCAAAATGAAGGTTATGAGAATAAGTCGTTTCATGTTTTTTTAGTGTATGTGTTCGAAGCCAGTTCTAGGTTTCTATGAAGTAATAGCACGTTAAAATTAGCAAAATAATTGAACTCTCGACGCTTCAGATAATTTCACAAGAACCTATTAAATAACCCTTGTTCAACAACAACTTCAAAGTCTTCGAGGTCTGAAATCTGCTTAATTATTTAAACTTGAACAACTTATAGATTGTGTTTAGTCTTATGTATATTTAGAACCTACTATGCGCATTATTTCTCTTTATCCAAATCCATTTGAAAACGAATTCATTTTGAATGCCAATTATGGTGCACAATTACCTTAGTTGATAATGCAGGAGTATTGGTTCTTGAACACATAGTAGTCGCTGGTAAGAACTCAATTCAGGTTGGGAGCATCGCTTCTGGAGTTTATATCGCGATCATTGTCTTGGAGAATGGAGGTCGTGAGGTACACAAATTAATCAAGCCCGGGTTTATAGCCAAGGAATATTTAGAGGGAAAACACCAACTATTCATTCCGCCAATTCATGTGTTTCTGTTTCTTTCCTTCATTTATTTTGGACTTGGTTTCCTACTAGATACAGACAACCACATCGGTTACCTTTACTGGTGAAGAAGCGTCGAACGATAGCGGTAAAAAAATAGCCGAATCATTTAGTAACAACTTTGAATTCGTTATTTTCTTCTTCACTCCGATTCTGGCGCTGGTTCTTAAGCTTTTTTATAGGACAAAGCAAAGAAGGTATTATGTGAATTTCTTCGTTTACGCATTGCACTTCTTGTCTTTCTTGTTTACTCTTGGGTCCATTCTAACACTACTTTTTAGTGGAATGAAATTGATCAGTGACTCCGGAACTATTACCCATATCCAAACGGGTATAGTAATCGCAACTTTGGTTTGTGTTTTTGCAGTGATTTCACTCAAAGTTATCTTTAATAAAAAGAACAATCTTCTTCTGTTCTTATTCGTGCTAATACTAGCCCTTGTAATCTTTTTTATAGTAATGATAGGCTATCTGTTTTTCATCGCTTGGTTGAATAACGCCATAGTTGCTCCTATCTAACAGCTCCATTGATTTTCCTTTTTCACCTAATCCTTTGCCATTAACCCATAAACGGCTATTCCACCAACTATCGACAAGACATATGCCACTTCGGGAAGAACCAATACTTGAGATAGACCTATTGTTAGCCCTGCAAATCCAATTACGGTCAATAACGCCTTCAAGTGCTTTTGCCAAAGAATAAGCAAAACAGCTGACTCTTCTTTTTTAGGCATTAAGAAATCCATTCGGTATTGAGAGAACGCTGCGAAACCAACTAAAGGTAGTAACAGATAACCTTGTTGAACCCCTAATTCTTCATAGGTCCAGAACAGCTTTATTTGCTTTACAAAAGCAATTGAAGGATCAATATAAAACATAGAAATATGAATCAAACAGATCATGGCCAGAATGAGAAATGCACTTGAAATTCCCGACTTCCGCCAGTCTGAAACACTCGAATCACTCTGTGTACCAATTATCTTTTTTGATTTAAGGTGCATGATCACTTCTTGCGCCAAAATGTCAATGAAGTAGAATAAAAGGATGAAATACAGGCCCCACCCCCAAAGAAAGAAGCCTAAAACAGGAATTAGTGCTTCCGAAAACAAAAGCACGTATTTACGATTCAGTCTCATTTAAAGGTGTCGAATACTGTCAGCAAAACTCCGAGACAATTCAAAGTTTGGATCGTATTTAAGGGCCTTAGAAAATGATTTAAGCGCTTGTGTTGTTTCCCCTTTTACATCATAACAAAGACCAAGGTTGTGCCATGACTCAACGTATCTCGGTTCTGTTTTTAAAGCGCTTTCATAATAATACATGGCGCTATCAATATTCTTTCTTTCAAAATGATGAATATACCCTTGATGGAACAATCCTCGAGCGACATAAAAATCTACGGTATCTGAAGCCATTTCACGATATAAGTCTACAGCTTCGTCAAGTCGATTATGAATCTGCATTGAAAAAGCCAACTGGTATTTAAACTCTAAAAATTCAGGCTTTAACTTCGCCGCTGATGTAAAATACTCTATACACCGAGGATTGTTTTCCGCTTGATAAATTTGACCTAGTCTGAAGTAAGCCTCGTAAAATTCAGGATCTTGCTGAACCGCTGTTTCATAAGAAGATTTGGCTTTATCTACATCCTTCAGCTGCATATAATTAGAGCCTTTAAGAACATACCCTTCTCGATAATGTTTATCTATTTTCAAGGCCATGTTTATGTACTTGAACGAACTATTAAAATCATGTTGGTAGCTATACGTGGCTGCGTATCCGACAAGAGCCCGAGTACTTTCTGGCTTCTTTTTCAAATATTGGGCATACATCCGCTGTGCTGTAGAGACCTCCTGTGGCGTTCTAGTTGCACGACTATTAATTACTTCAGCATACAGCAAGCGGGCACTCAAGTTCGTTGTATCCAAACGAAATGCTTTCGCAGCATCGACAAGTGCCAAGTCGTATTTATACTCTTTAAATAACTTCTCCCCTCTTTTAACAAGTAGAGAAATGCTCTCAGGGTTTGCTGCAATCAAACTATCCAGATCTTGGTTCGTATTCTCGGTTGTTTCCGAAACATCGGTTCCGCAAGAAACACTAAACATCAATCCGGCAACAATAACACTTATAGAAATCAACTTCATAGTCGCAAATTTATACGATTTTGCCAATATAACGTCACCAAGCACTCGTTGATAACTACGTTTAATTAAATAATCAGGTCGTTTATAACAATTTGAGTACTTTTGTTGCATGTTTCAGTGGAAGAAAGTCGTCTTATTGCTCGTTGTACTTTTGATCGTCGATCAATTGTTTGCACAAGGATGTTCACAATGTAAGATGCTCGCAGAACAAGGGCAAAAAGGAGACGAGTTGGGTGAAGGTTCATTTGGAACAACACTCAATTATGGAATTCTTTACCTAATGGCAATTCCATACATATTGCTAATGTTCTTTTTTAGAAAACGTTTCGCTCGGTTGTTTAGAGCTCTGACAACAAAAAAGTAATCTTAGAATCTTCTTTTTCTAATCTTGAATAAAGAATCGTGCATGTTCTTATAAGAAAGTGAGAACTCCAAAGAGCCTGTATATGCCTTTCTTAAATAAGAAACCGTTACATCATAAGAAACTCCAAACTGGAATCCTCTCCATTCGATATTCACCGATGGAACTAAAGCATCTCCCCATCTGAAATAACTTCCAAATCCAAGATAAGCGTTGTGCGTGTGTCCTGTTGATTTCGTTCCATCTTCAAAACGGTAGCGCATCATCATTCCTAAAATAGTTTCAAAATGTGCTCCTTGCATAAACTGCGCCATGGAACCATCAACTGACCATTTAGACCCCGCAACCTCTGCAATAATTCTTGCATGGGCCACAAATTTTCGATGAAGTCTTTCACCTATAACACCATTTGTATATTTTAATCTAGGTGCATTTAAGTGAAATCCTGCTACTCCCAATTCAAATTTAACATCGTTATGACGAGAGAATGTGCTCTGTCCTCCATCAAATATATAATAAAGACCAGCAGAAGCATCAACATATGAGAATGATGTAATAGAGTTTTGTTCACCACTCAAGTAGTTAGAGTTAAGGGTTTCCCCATCCCATTGACTCATAAATGTTACCGCATCGATATCCCCTTTACGCTGACCAAATCCACCTTGAATTCCTGCGGATAAAGTGTGTCCGGAGCCTCCCATTGGAAGAACACCGCTCAACGTAACAGAACCTTGAGTGTTTCCAAACTTAGAGTCTCCACCAATGTCATTAAAAAACATCACCCCAAGACCCGCATAAGCTTTGTCGTTCATTCGCGTTTTTCCCAAATTCACATCAGCGGCTATTGCAGTTGACATAAATTGAGTCGAAGCGCCCAACCATTGATTTCTATGATTTACGGTAAGTCTCTCCCATCCATCAAAAACACCCACCGCACCTGGATTAATCAAAAGCGGCGTTTGAGATGTTTGAGAAAAATGTAAGTCTTGAGCTCCCGCACTATGAAGTAACACTAACCCGACAATTGTCAAATATACCTTCTTCATAATTTCTATCTAAATAACGTAATGTTTCCTGAGAGCAATTGACCTGAGCCATCATTCATAACCGCTTCAAGTAAATAGGCGTAAACACCTGAATTACATTCTTTCGAATTGTATGTCCCGTCCCACTCCATTAATTTGTCGTCAGTTTTAAGAATCTCATTACCCCAACGATCGTAGATGTGAAACACAAATGAAGTTACATCTTGTCCAATAACAATAGTGAAAATATCATTGTTGTTATCTCCGTTAGGTGTGAAGCCCGTTGGAATGTGAATTCCGTAAGCACACTGAACACCTGAAGAGTCTGGATCACATGGATTCCAAGGATCAGACATTCCTATGATTTCCATTGCATCCGTAATTCCATCTCCATCACAATCAACACCTGATATAATTGGCATAGTAATTAAGGCTATCGTGTATGAACAAGGATCATTTGGATCTGTTCCACTTGCAGTCTCATTTGCATCAGAAACACCATCTCCGTCAGTATCAATATGACAGGTAGGATCAGAATCATCAGGATCACAAGCATTACAAGGGTCTGAAATTCCAGTAGGAACTAAAGGAGTAAGTGGATCATCGATTCCTGTGAGTTCTTCTCCATCTGTCAATCCATCACCATCCGTATCAGCATTAAACGGATCCGTACAGCCGTTCGCTATTTCGTCAATATTAAGTATTCCGTCTAAATCAGAATCACACGTCGGTGAGTTTGTATTAGGGTCACAAGGGTCACAAGGGTCTGATCCTCCATTTACCTCTACACCATCATCAATACCATCACCATCCGTATCTGGATT
>JABSPC010000130.1 GCA_013215515.1 Crocinitomicaceae bacterium | reverse complement strand
AGGTGTAAATCCTTTTGACTCATAATCTCTCATTTCGCAGCCTGACGGTAGGACATTCTTTTCATCCAAAAAAATCTCAAACTCCATCAACTTAGTGGAGGTGTTACCTAGCTTTCTATAACTCACTATATCAAAATGGGGACTTAATATGGTAGGTAATATTTCATTCAACAAGTCTAATTCCAAAACGTCCTTTTTTGAAGGCTAAGATACATTACTCCCCTCGATTTTTAATGTGAGCCAATAAAGGTTCTAAAAAGTAAGCTTGAATAAATTCGGAAATCACTACTGGGCTAAAAAAATGGTACCACGAAATATCTGACTTGTTACAAGTTAAGATCGCTCGATAGCCAAACCAAAAATAATTGATCACATAAATAGCGAATGGCATATAAATAAAGCGATAGCGCGGTAGTTCATCTAATGTTTCAATCGGAGAATGAAATCAGGTCTTCTTGCTATTTCTCGCTTACAATAAACTTCTTCACCATTCTCTCTCCGTCCGCTTCAACGTAAACGAAATACGTTCCAGCGGCCGCATCAATATTGAAGAGTATAGAACTTTGGTTTGAGTATGCCTGATCAAGTACTGTTTTGCCATCTTGCGTTAAGATTGTCACGTGTACCGCATCTTTTGCACTTCCTAAATCCAAAGTGAATTCACCCGTATTTGGGTTCGGGAAAATCAGAGCGAAATCATTTTTATCTACCTCCTTAATTCCAATGTTTGGATTGTTGCGAACGTAGTACATGAACTTGTACGTTTCCGTTGAATCACCAGTTGATCCGATAGCAAAGACCTTAAAGAACATTTTCGTCCCTTCCGGATATTCAGGAAGTGGAGCATCAGAAACCCAAGTACTGTCTTGCGTATTCGTCATGGAAATTGCGTTTCCAAAAGTTGGTAGGTCAATTGACCATTCAAGATATACGGATGAAAGGTTATCGTCATATGAAATCACCGATGTAACAAATTGATCTACAGCTTCCAGAGGAATCAAAAGCGTTGGAGGCGTTGTTATTTCTGTTGTCAAAACCGCTGGATAATCAATTCTATCTTTCAGTGAATACTCCCACATTCCTCGACCCCAAGTTGCAGCTCTAAGCGTATTCGAACCATAACAAACTTCCAGTTCGCGCACTGTTACATTCGGCAAGGCGGGATTGTAAAGCGTCCATGATGTTCCGCCTTTAGGCATTACATACACTCCTATTTCTCCTCCAACGTAGATGTAAGAATCAGAAGAATGATCCATAACGATAGATCGAATCGGCATGTCATTTAAATTGAATGTGATATTGTTCCAAACCGCTCCGCCATCATAAGAAATGAAGATCTTATTTCCGTTGTCTTGGTATTGATTGTACACCACCATTATCGTGCTGTCATCTTTAGGATCAAATGCGATGTCTTTAACAGATGTTGAAGGTAAAGTTCCCTTAATATCAGTAAAAGTCATTCCTCCATCCCACGATTTTTCAATTTTATCGCTTCGAGATATTACGATAATATTTGAGTTGTTTTCAGCAATTGCAGCTTGATCGACATTTCCATCACCAGTGAAAGTTGTTGGCGATCCCAACTCCGTCCAAGTTGTAGCAAAATCATCTGATTTCCATACTTCACCACTAAAGTGATATACCGAAAATTGATCGTTAGGGTCATATGCCATTGGCGCCACCCAGTCCGCTTCCCCAGAGCCAGATTCACCTGAAGGTGCTGCATTATTTTGTGAAACCCCTCCATTCATCGTTCTTCTTCGAACTCCGTATTGCACACTACCGATCATGTAATCTGGATTCAAAGGATGAATTATCGCCTCCATTCCATCTGCACCATAAAATTCAAGCCAACCACTTTCATTGGTAAAGCTTGTTCCATTGTCTTGGGAACCAATCATTGTTGTATAATGATTCGATTGGCTCACTCCAAGTGTGTAATTTTCACGAATAGAAGTACCACTATTTAAAATTTCCCATGTCACACCAAAATCGGTGCTTCTACATAGAAAACCGTCTGTCCCCAAGTAAAAAACACCATTAATTGATTTCCCAACCCTTGGGTCTGCGTGCACATACTTATCCGTTTGGAAGAACTTCTCATGATTTGTCCCAGAACCGTGCTGAGAACTCCCTAGGCTCCACCAAGCTGACTGTACAAATGACGCACCGCTATTTGATGATCTAAACGTATCCATAGAACCAATAATCATTTTTGTTGTGTCCGTGTCGCCTACAATGAATGCACCTCTTCCCTCTCCTGGATTAGAGATAAAAGTAAAATCCATTCCGTTATTTATTGATTTCCAAATCCCATTCGATGATGCGAAGTACAAGCAATCCGTACAATCGGCAGTTGTCATTATTCGCGCAGCAGCATCGTTATTTCCTGAGGCTTGATTCGAAAGCGACCAAGTAAGACCAGCGTCTAATGAAATATGGACGTAATCTCGATCCCCATTACCGTTCTTCGTGTCATACGCATAGACAATATTTGGGTCTGTTGGGTGAAATTGAACATTGTCAATTTGACCTCCTGATAAATACAATGTCCAGGTTACTAAATCGTCATCTGATCGGTATACACCTTGATTGGTTCCAACGAACACGACATTATTCAAAATAGGATGATATTCCAATTCATAAACGCGAAAGTTTGATCCAAGCCCTCCCAATCCTAAGTTTGTTGCGCTGAAATCCGTAACAGTCCAGTTATCGCCAGCGTCACTTGATCGATAAACACCATGAGAATACTGATTTCCAGAATTTTGAACGTTGATTAAAACTTGAGAATTATCCGTTGGGCCTGCAGTTAGAGCGTTTACACCAGTCGCAAAAAGATTATCTGTTAAACCAGCTGACCAAGTTGCTCCTCCATCAAGTGTTCTCCAAAAGCCTCCACTTCGAGATCCAAGATAAACCCGGTCTGAGTTACTCGGGTCTACATAAACATCTTCCACCCGGCCCAATCCCGCGCTGTAATGACCTGTTATACTATCAATAGAATAGGGTCCTAATTCGTTCCAGCCATTCGGGAACAAGCTCTCCGGCGTTGGATTATCATTCAAGAATCCTCGGTACGCCTTACTAACAAGGTAAGGATCGATTATACTCCGGTCTCCAGACGGGGCGAATTTCGATTCATTCATATCTCTCCAGCGCATGTACCCTTTCCAGCCAGAACCTTTCACATCTTTATCGTGCGTTTCAAAATACTTTTCTGCCGCGTCGCATACCTCGTAAAAATTGACAGAAGGATCGTACATCATACTTTTCCATTCTTGGGCAGATGCACTTTGGATGGAAACAATCGCTCCAAAAGTGAGCAGTACTCTTTTTATTGTTTTCGTCATCATAATATTTTTTCAATAAGCTTAAGGCATATAAACAGTCTCTTTTACTTCAACCGGATCCACCAAAAATTTATACGCCTTTTCACCCTTATGATAGTAAATTACCGCTTGCAAATCTGTCAATGTAGGATCACCGCCAGAGTCTATTGGTCTGCCTTTAGCCAAATTTACAGCAAGTCCCATAACTCCATCATACAATGGATGCATCGATCCTCTGAACTCAACACTATCCATTAATTTTGGTTCCAAATTCAATATTTCAAGATTAACCGTTAGGATTTCATTCGTACCACCGCCTTCCGTTCCTGAAACAAATTTTTGAGTATACGCACTTTTTCTTTTATAATCATCTGTATTCCATTTGATTTTTTGTGTTCCACAAGAACCCGTGAAAAGAAGAAAACAGCCAAGAAGAGGATACAGTATTTTTTGGAGAGAGCTCATAAGTACAATTAAGAGCTAAATATACGAATAGGACGTGTAAATTATTTCCTAAAAAATCAGACAAAAAGTAATCCTAAAAATAATTGAGGCACAAAAAAAGGGACTTTTTCAAGTCCCTTGCAGATTTTTTAGTTTGTTGTTATTTGAGCAAATGCTTTGTTTATTATCAACGGATACCTTGTCCCGAATTCGATAATGCACCACTCTCGAAACCTTCTGATTTCTTCCACATCTGTTAGCATCTTTAATGACTTATACAACTCCTTCTGGAAGAGCTGTGCATCAAAACTAACACTGCAAAGAATCTTTTTCGTGAATTCTAACATATTGAATGGTTTGTGCTTTAATATAACTATAAATCTTGTAAAAGATTATATTTTTTACTGTTAATAAAAGAAACCATCTATCGAACTCCCTGATACTCAGTAAAAAAAATATTTTGGAATCACCCGAATGCGCTAATTCGATTAGAGTTCAATTAATTGGCTGCTCAATAACGTGATATACCTCTTCCGTTATCGCATCTCGTATATAAATCAGAACATGCATATTGGATGCATCATAAACAGCGGGAAGCTGATAGCTATAGTCGTAATAATATTTACCATTAGGAGCTAAATGGTTCGCATCTAGCAACTGACCAAAAGCGAACCCATCGATACATGTTCTAAGAATATTTCTGTGAACATAATTGGGGTCTGTGCCCACGCCGATAAACTCTTGAGGTTGAACGATTGTTTCTTCGATCAACTCCACCACGATATTCAAATCATTGCTAAGTGTTAAGTCCAAGATATCTGCCTCGACATGCAAGAAGAATCCATTTGTTCCAGGGAAATAATTGGATGCCGCTTGCAAATTTACTTTTAAATCGTTTGTTGCAATCAACGAAGATGTTGCAGACGCCCAGTTTTGAACCGATGTTACTGGATATCCATTTCCATTATCCGCCCTACTTACGGCTCCATAAGGAATTGCCACAAAAGGAGAACCCGGCCAATTTTGACCAAAATAAACACCATACTCGAGTCCTTCTGGGCACGTAAAATCATGTACAAAACCAGTTGGAATGTCTATGGCCTGAAATATTGAAGTCCCTGAAGGGCCTGAATGAACAGTCGAAACAAAAACTCTAGTTGAATCCGCGTTACATATAGAATCCGCCATTGCATTGGCATCTGGACAAAACAAACAGCGGTGTCCTGCGTAATCTTCAATTAAAACATTCCGATCCGAGTTTGGGTTCACTGGAAACGTCGGCCAAAAATTGGCTTCGTAATCCTCCTCATCACCACCTGGATATAAAGAATAGTCTAAATTAGAATTCGTCCCAGACGTTTCGGCAATCGTATTATCGACTTTATCACATGATGTTAAAACAACAAGCGAAGCTAAAGCGATATACAACAGGCCTTTCATTAGTTGAATTTTTTCTTAATTACTTGATAAATTTCGTCCGTTACTTCGTCGCGAACATAAATCAAGAAATGCACATTGTCTGCATCGTACTGAGTGGGAAGCTCATAGCTATAATTGTAATAATATTTGCTATTCACGTCAAGGTGTGAACCATCTAGTTGTAATCCTTTCCAACCACTCCAGATGCAATCTCTCATTACTTCTCTGTGAATATAGAATTCTTCAGTTGAATTGTCAGGCATTTTTTGTTTTCCGATGATTGAATCCTCAATTAGGTAAACAACTGTATAAAGATCATCAGCTACAGTACCATTAAGAAGTTCAATTTCTGTATGCAAAAATGCACCTCTAGTTGATGGAAAATAATTCAGTTCTGCTTGAACGTTGACATTAAGAACATCTTGCATCGCATTTTCTGTATACAACCTCCAATCATTTACGTGAAGTGTGTGTTGACCACCATTTTGTATTCGACTAACTGTCCCTCTAGGGTTTCCAGTAAAAGCAGAACTAGGCAATCCACCAAAATAAGTTCCAATATCTAAACCATCAGGATTCGTCCAATCAATAGGAAACGATGCACTCGTAGATTGAAAACCACCAATTCCGTCACCAGTTGGGCCGGTATGAATAGTTGCAACAAATGCTCTCGTTGGATATTCAGAATGAATTAATTCTGCAGTATCAGCTGCAATTGGACAGTACGTACATTTATGTCCAGTAAAATCTTCAATTACAACATTTCTCAATGTGTTCGTGTTCTCTATGAAGGTTGGCCATTCATTCGCAAAATACGAAACAGAATCTCCTCCATTTGGATATAACGTGTAGTCTAAATCCGTTGGCTCTGCTACCGGATATGGGTTCTCCACTTTATCACATGAAGTCAATACTCCAAAGGCAATTGCGGTTATAAATAATATATTTTTCATAGTCTATATATTTAGAAACTTTGAGTAAATCCTAATGTCAATCCATACGACGCTGGCACAAAACGACAAACGCCTCCTACACAGAACAATCCTGCACGTTGTCTACCGTATCCAACAGTAATTCTCGTTGCATCTTTAATGTATCCGAATGATCCATAGAAGTAATGCAATTTAAGAGCGTCATCTGGGTTTCCGTAGTTGAACTGATCCATCACACTGAAGAACCAATTTGGAGATACGTTATACTCTATTAAAATTGTTGCCCAGTTCCCGTTGTCATTGGCAATTAATTCACCTGTATCTTCATCATTAACCTTGTTCAAAAACAACCCTTGAAGTTCAGCTCTAACTGAGTGTTTCTTATTGATTTTGTATCCAGCTTCAATAACTCCGATGTTCGTTTTAATCAATCCGTGAGCGTTCCCTGTTACTTTAGCAACGTCATTGTTAAGGATAAGGTTGAAATAACTCAACTTTAAATTGAATTTCTTGTTGAACTTTCTAGTGATATTGAAGTTGAGATCTTGCCAGTACAAACTATCGCTCATATCAAACAATCCTGTAGAATATGCAACTCCTGTAGAGTCTAATGGGTTAACACCTGAATAATCTCTGCTTGGACCGTAAGCCGTTGAGAAATTCAAGTTCAAAGATGTTCCGTATTTACCACCCCATTTAGAGCCTCTTTTAATCGTATAAAGAATTTCACCTTGGAAAGCAATCTCCCCAACAGGTTGCGTAGCATAAGGATATAATGACGCTACCAAGTTGTACGTATGCACTTTATTCATTGAAGGAAGATAGTTGATAAACAAATCTTGTAAATCCTTTGATCTATCAGAACGATAACTCATGTTATCAACCGATTTGGCAGAAAGCATAATTCCAAGTCCTTTTCTTGAATAACCGAAGTTAATCAATGCTGCATGGCCGTAATTGTAAATGTAACTGTTGTCCGATGAAGGATCTTGTTCCTTAATAATGTACTCACCGTCTAAAGTGAATTTACCATATCTCATTTTCACTCTACCACCATATGAACCAACATTTTCAGGAAGTATTAAATCTTCTCTATCATCTACTTGGAATTTACTCATAAATGAACCACCAAGCGTAACTTTGAATTTACTAGATTTAAAACTTTTGATTGCCAAATTTAAATTGACCTCAGCATCAAAACCTCTTGTGATTCCAGCAGAGTGAACTATTTGCCCCTGTTCAAAAGACAGACGTTGCTTACCATATACACCTTTGATTTTAACACCACTCATTGGGCGAAGAATAACGCGTCCACCATCCATTAAGTTGTCATAACCCAATTGTCTATCTTCGTAAGCTCTAAAGATCATTCCCGATCCAAATTGCTCATAAAACGAACCTAAAGTAATATCAACGAAGTCGTTTTCGTATCCAACGTAGCGCATTCCGATTCCAGTTCCGTCAAAACGATTTGGATACCCTTGAATTCTAGGCAAATAAGACTCCAGACGCATTCCTGCTCTAAAATTCCCATTCGTATAAAATACATTCATATATGTATTCAATAACCCCTTAGAATCCGGTTGATCAGCACCGATTAAAGTGTCTTCATTTAGATACTGGAATGTACTTTCCATATTTCCAGTAATCGTTCCGCCTTTGTTAGTCTGTTGAGCGTTTCCCACAAAAGAGAAGGCCACAGCAAAAGCGCAAATAGCAATTTTTTTCATCAAGTATAGCAATTTATGTTTTCAGAGATTGATTACTCTGCAGAAGCCTTTTTCGTATCTTCTATTTTATCTTTTTTAGCAGTCAATTCTAAGATTGCTGCATATAATTTTTCCTCATCTCCAGGAGCAAATCCCGCATGTGAATAAACGATTGTTCCATCCGTATCCAATAGGAATGTATGGGGCGGGGTATTAACGCCCATTGCTCTTTTGAAGTCACCATTTGGATCCATCAATACTAAATACTCCCACCCTTTACCATTAACATACATAGGAACAGAGTTCTTCGTTCTTTCATCATCTATTGATACGGCTACTAAATTCACACCTGTTTCATCCTGCCAGTCAATGTATAAATCATGAATTGTATTCAATTCCTTCTTACAAGGTGAACACCAAGTTGCCCAAAAACTAATAACTACTGGTCCATCGAATCCAAGTTCAGAAGTATTCACTTCATTACCTTCCATGTCCATTAATTTAACTGAAGCTACTTTCTTTCCAGAAGTTTGACCGTGGTTATCTCCTTCTTGTGCGTTTGACATCATCGCGATTGACATTCCAACGAACAGTAATACTAATTTTTTCATTTTTAATTGATTTAGATTTTCACCAGCAGGTTTTCAAAAATCTTGCCGCAAATCAAATGTAAGGTATTTTTAGAGTAAATAGTTCCAGAACTTAGAGAAAACTCTTGGAATCCTATTCCCAAAATAATGTCCGTCAAATTTCTAACATGCAACAACATCGAGATGTTTAGGATTACAATACTTCGATTCCTTTTATTAGCTTTTTTTGGTTCAATACTTGATTAGTCCTTGAATCGTATGGTGTTATTCGCTATATTTGCTTTAGAACGAAAAGAAATTGTATGAAAAAAACATTACTCTCATTAGCTTTTGGATTGATTATAGCCTCTAGCTCATTTTCCCAAAACATAACTATTAACTTGTCTGGGACATCAAACAATATCTCTGGTCAAACACATCTGTATGATCTAGCTTCGTCGGTTAATAATTATCATCTTGTTGATTTCCTTTATAACAATGAGTCTCAAACTGGACAGCCTTGGATAATTACAAGACGTATTGTAAATGAACCTGCTGGGTGGAGTAACTATTTCTGCTGGGGAGTTAACGGACTTGTTGGTAATTGTTATCAAGCGGTTTCAGATGAATACTTTGATTCAGGTTTAATTACTGTGCCAAGTATGGAAGCTGGATTGGTTTCAACATACGTTTCTGCGCCAAGTGCTGGAACAGCAACATATAGATATTATGTTTCTACTGACGGTGTAACGTTCCTTGACTCTGTTGATTTACAAGTTGTATCAACTGTAGGAATTGCAGAAGTAGCTCCATCATTAACTGTTAATATTGTTCCAAACCCTGCTAGTGATTACGTTAAAGTAACTGCTGAAGGTGTAAATGATGCAACTGTTACAATAATGGATGTTCTTGGAAATTTAATTACAACTTCAAAAATTATCGGCTCAAAAACAATTGATGTTTCCGAATACAGAAATGGAATTTACTTCGTAATTGTAGAGTCAAAAGGTGTTAAGACTGTAAATCGAAAAGTGATTATTCGTCACTGATCGTAATTCAATATTAGTGAACCCGTCTCGGCCAAGCCAAGACGGGTTTTTTATACTCTCTCCTTTTTTAGAAATGCACAGTCAGTGTTTGATTCCTAAATCCTCTTTCACGTACTATACCTTTTAATAATAGGCGCTACAAGGACTAAACGTTGAACTCCCCGCTGATTTACCGTTTAATCAATACGTAGAATTCCGTATACTTTATACTTCGCCTATTCGTATCTTGACGAAGATTAAATAAATCTCGCTAGAATTATGAGAAAAGCATTACTATCATTAGCCTTTGGTCTACTATTAGTCTCAAGTGCTAATGCTCAGGATATCACAATTAATGAATATGGAGAAACCGTAAATGTTTCTGGTCAAACAATTGACATTAGCGTGAGTGAAGCAGATACGGTATATTTAACTTTCAACAATTTATCTCAATCAAGTAAACTTTGGCATATTACGGGTCAAGTTAATTTTTAGGGGGACTAAGCAAAAAGAGTGGCAATTCTAAACAGGAAGAAAGTGGTGTCTTTCACACCTCTAGAGTTAGCTCTAAACAACTTAATTTTAGAATTGAACGATTCAGCAAATGCGTTTGT
>JABSPC010000013.1 GCA_013215515.1 Crocinitomicaceae bacterium | reverse complement strand
GGGTGAGCTCGAAATCGTTGACTTCTATGAATCAATGACACTTCTTTCGCCACACCATTAGCAAGGTAGATTGCCCAATCAAGAGCACTATCTCCACCGCCAGAAATAACAACTTTCTTGTCTCTAAATTGCTCAGGATCTTTGACGAAATAGTTGATCCCTTTCGACTCAAAGCGTTCTAATTGCTCCACCGGTGGTTTTCGTGGAGTAAAAACTCCCAGTCCACCCGCAATCGCTATCACTGAAGCTTGATGTTTAGTTCCCTTATCAGTGGTCACAATAAACTGATTGTCATCTGTTTCTTCAATTTCCACAGCTGACTCACCCAAAGTAAATCCAGGTTCGAAAGGTTTAATTTGTTCCATAAGATTATCGATCAAGTCTCCCGCCAACACTTCTGGATAAGCTGGGATGTCATATATCGGCTTCTTTGGATAAATTTCTGAACATTGTCCGCCTGGTTGTGGCAATGCATCAATCAAGTGGCAGCGCAATTTTAAAAGTCCCGCTTCAAATACTGTGAAAAGCCCTACTGGACCAGCACCGATAATAAGTATGTCTGTTTTAATCATTTTGTTTGTTTTTTCCCTCCTTGAGGAGGGATTAAGGGAGGTGATTCATGGATTGTAGTTTATCATCCCCCTGAATCCCCCTTCAAAGGGGGAAGTTAATTTTCAATTATGTTCTTTGTTAATTCATTAAGGCGATTTATTTTCTCGGTAAAATCTCCATTGAGTGTTTGGCGATAAGTGCGCAAATTCTCTAATAACTCATCAATGTCATCGGGAATTTCAGCTTCCAAATATTGCCGCATTCGTTTTGCCATCGTTGGTGATTTACCATTGGTTGATATTGCAATTTTCAAATTCCCTTTTGTTACAATTCCTCCTAAGTAGAAGTCGCACAAATCAGGATTGTCAGCAACGTTCACCAATATATTTTTCTCACGACATCGTTCGTAAATTTCTTCATTCACTACCAAATCGTTTGTAGCTGCAATGACTATTGTTTTTCCATTCAAATGCGCTTCTTTAAATCGAGCCTTAAATAATGGCAAGCTAAATTTTTGTGCCAATACAATAACCTCATCATCAAATGATTCAGAAACGATTTCAACCTTTGCTTGTGGGCTTGATTTAAGTAAAAAGTGTAATTTTTCAGCTCCAACACTTCCTCCACCAATAAGCAATATGTTGATCTGATCTGCCTTTAAAAAAATCGGATAAAGCTCGTTCATGATTTTAGATTATTAGATTTTTCAGTGTAGAAAGATTCAACGTCATCATAAATGGCTGCAAGTTTATTACTCGTTCTTACCACTTCTCCGATTACAATAATTGATGGATTAGAAAGCCCTTGATCCTTTACAATTTCCTCAATTGTATCAATTCGACCGATTCCAACATTTTCGTTTTCAAGGAAGCCATTTTGGATTATCGCAACTGGAATATTTCCTTTACCCAAAGTCTGATATTCCCTTACGATACTTCCGAGGTTTGACATTCCCATCAGCAAGACAACCGTTGCAGTACTTTGAGCAGCCAATGCTAAATCTTGTGATAACTTCCGTTGAGTTGTAGTTCCCGTAATTACCCAAAAGCTTTCCGATACTCCTCTTTGCGTAAGTGAAATCCCTTGTCGTTGAGGGACAGAAGTTGCAGATGAAATACCTGGAATCACTTCAGTTTCAATTCCAAATGAATCCACATATTCAATTTCTTCCGCTCCTCTTCCAAAAATAAATGGATCCCCCCCTTTCAATCGTACTACATTACCATATTCAAAGGCCTTTGAAACGATCAGGCGGTTAATTTCATCTTGACTATACCGATGATTGTTCTTACGCTTCCCAACGTAGATGAAATCGGCATTATCTGCATATTTCAATAATTCTTTACTCACCAAGGCATCATACAAAACGATGTCTGCTTCTTTCAAGGCTTCAACTCCAGCCAATGTTATCAATTTAGGATCACCTGGACCTGCACCTACCAAAGTGACCTTCGTATTTTTATTTGTTTTCATAACTAATTTTCTGTTTGTAGGATTCGTTTCGCTATCGTAACACCATAGAACGATTGAGCATCCTTTATTAATTTTTCTGCGACTTCTTTCGATGGCTTTTCATTTCTCATTTTTAAAGCAGTCGTTTTAAATAAGAAATCGAATTTCAATTTTCCACTTTGCACGAACTCTTCATCAAATTGATTGATAATCGCTGTATGTGAATTCGTTCTCTTTCCTTCTGAAGTCAACATTGCTTTAGCCGTATTTACAATTGCGCTATAGCTATGATAAATTGAATCTCCAAAGGAGTTTTTCTCAATAGCTTCTTTAGATAAATCCAGTTTAACTTCTGTTTCTTTGAATAAGGTTGAAACCAAATCGATCACAACACCAGCACATTCGCCAATTCCAATTTCCTTTTTATACAATTCATCTTGCCCCCAATCAATGAAATCAGTGTCTTTTAAAGACTCCAAATCACCAAGTGGTTTCAATAAATCATAGAAGTACTTTTCGCCTTTCGAATCATAGAAATTCAAAAATGAATCACGCTCTGAAGTTTCAAACTCATCCAGTACAAGACGTAAAGCTTCAATCGCCCGCTTACTTGGGATCTTGATTACTTTATCCGCAAATCGACCTTTTCCATCACCAAGATTTCCTCCTCCTAACAGAACTTGAATTGCAGGCACAACGCGTTTGTCCTTTGTGCGAATTGACATTCCTTGAAATCCTAGGTTTGCAATCATGTGCTGGCCACAAGCGTTCATACATCCACTTATTTTGATCGAAATAATACTTTGATCTCTATACTTAGGATATTCTAGAGTAAGAACTTCTTCCAATACATTACTCAACGCCGTGCTATTCGCGATTCCTAAATTACAAGTATCCGTACCTGGACATGCCGTAATATCTGTCGATTTTCCGTAACCTACATCTACCAAATCCAAAGCTTTGAGTAAATAGAAGAATCGAGCCAATTGCTTTTCCTGTACGTGACGAATCACCAAGTTTTGATCAATTGTTAATGTTAACTCATCACCCGTATAGAGAGTAACAAACTCAGCAATTTTTCTAGCCTGAATTGTTGTAAAATCTCCCAGTCTAACCTTTACACCAATGGCAAATAAACCTTCTTGCTTTTGTTGAATAATATTAATATTCCTCCACTCGATAAATTGCTTTTCTTCTATATCTTGAATATGAATTTCATCATCAATCAATGGAACTTGAATATCAAATTCGAAGTTTTCAATTGGGATATTACCCTTCTCAACAGACTTCAATTCATTATTGAGTTCAGCTTTAAACGCTTCAATGCCAATTTCACGAACCCAAAACTTCAACCGTGCCTTCATACGATTCGTACGTTCGCCATTTCGTTCAAACAAGCGCAGCACTGCTTCGGTTACGGGAATAATTTTCTCTATGGGAAGGAAATCAAACAGAACATCTGCCTGCCTTGATTGTGATCCAAGTCCTCCTGCTACAACGAGCTTAAATCCTTTCTCTCCAAGTCGATATTTGGCTACAAAACCTAAGTCATGCATGAACGATAGCGCAGTATCTGCTACGTTATTTGAAAACGAAATTTTAATTTTCCGTCCCATTTCCTGACATATAGGATTGCGCAAAAAATACCTGAATACCGCATCTGCATATGGACGAACATCGAACTCTTCCTCGGGATCTATTCCAGATAATGCAGAAGCCGTAACATTTCTAACAGTGTTACCACAAGCTTCACGCAGTGTTATTTCATCCTTCTCCAATTCTGCCCATAGCTCTGGTGTTCGATCGAGTTCGACATAGTGAATTTGAATATCTTGGCGGGTAGTAATGTGTAATTTACCTGTCGAATATTCTTCCGATACGTCGCAAATCCGTTCCAATTGTTTACCGTTCAATTTCCCATAAGGAATTTTGATTCGGATCATTTGTACTCCCGTTTGGCGTTGACCATAAACACCTCTTGCCAACCTCAACGTTCTAAATCGTTCGTCGTCGAGTTCTCCACTGTGGAAATCTCGAATCTTTTGTTCCAAATCAATAATGTCTTTTTCTACGAGAGCTCTGCCAATTTCTGACTCTTGCTCAAACTCTGTTCTAAAACTTTTCATTTCAATTGTTTTTAAATAAAAAAAAGCCTTCAATTTTGAATTGAAGGCCTTTCTGTTTAACTACTACTTATACTACTAACTAAGCGCGTTTATTTCAGTATCGGACCTCCTTTTTGGAAACCAACAACACATATGCATATGGAAATTATACTTCTTCATTTCTTTACTTATTTACAAACCCTACCGCTACGGTATTATTAGATTGTGGATCAATCAAAATGAAAACACCATTCGATTTATTTTCTGAATAAGCATCCAAATAACTAGGCTGGCTCAATTTCAAATCGATGTTTGTTAAATCATTGATTTCGATCGTGTCAACATCAAACTTTGCGTTTGCTTGGGTTGGGTCCACTTTAGTGTGAATTGCTTGAATTTTCACAGCGAACTCCCGTGATCCAGTTTTGAGCAAATACTTCGCTCCGGCTCTACCTTCTTTTTCATCCATCCATACTACTGTACATGAGATTGATGTGTCTTCATTTGGAATTGTATCCAGAGAAGAAAATACCACACCTCGACTTACGTCAATCTCATCAGCCAAAGAAATCGTGATACTATCTCCTTGTTTAGCACTATCCAATGACTCGGTATAACGTCGAACTTCCGTTACGACACTTTCTTTCTTTGAAGGCAATGCAACAATGCGATCTCCAACTCTTACGCTTCCACTAATCACACGACCTGCGAGCCCACGAAAATCTACAAATCCTTTTTCTTGTGAATGATTGACTTGCTGAACATCGAATCGAAATGGTGTTCGTTCGGTAACAGCTACTTTCTCTTTGTGCAGGATATCGTTTAGAGTTGGTCCCGAATACCAAGGCGTGTTGTTTGAACTGTTCACAACATTATCTCCTTTTAATGAACTCACAGGCACTATTGAGTACTGAATATCAGCATCCAGTGCTTCTACCATCCCTTTAATTTGAATTCCAATTTCAAGGAAGGTGTCTTCACTATAATCAACAAGATCCATTTTATTGACACAGAAAATCACATTCTCCAAACGAAGTAATTGACTAATATAAAAGTGACGGTAACTTTGTTCCAATAATCCTTTACGTGCATCCACCAAAATAATTGAAGTCTCCGCTGTTGAAGCACCAGTAACCATATTTCTGGTATATTCAACGTGCCCTGGGCTGTCAGTAATAATAAACTTTCTCGTCTTCGTTGAGAAATACATATTCGCGACATCAATCGTGATTCCTTGTTCTCGTTCGGCCATCAAACCATCAGTGATAACACTTAAATCCAAATCGTCCCATCCTTTCTCCTTAGTCTTCTTAGCGACCAATTCTTCTTGCTCTACGGTGAGAGCATTATTGTCGTATAACAGCCTTCCGATTAGCGTGCTTTTTCCATCATCCACACTTCCAGCTGTACTTATTCTTACTAATTCCATAACTAAAAATATCCTCCTTTTTTACGCTCTTCAAGAGCACTTTCACTTCTTTTATCATCTATTCTTGCGCCTCGTTCAGAATGTTTTGATTCTACATTTTCGACAAGAACTTTCTCAACAGTATCAGCCTCTGATACAAATGCTGCCGTACATGTCATATCCCCAACTGTTCTAAATCGCACAGTTTTTTCTTCAATCTCATCTGATTCTACAATATTGAGGTAATCTGAGTACGCAATATACGCTCCTTCACGCTTCACCAATTTTCGGTTGTGCGCAAAGTATACAGATGGTAACTGCAAATTATCCTGTAAAATATATGTCCAGATATCCTCTTCAGTCCAATTACTAATTGGAAATACACGTACGTTTTCTCCAAAATTGATTCTTCCATTCAAAATTTGAAATGGTTCTGGACGTTGACGTTTGTAATCCCATTGTCCAAAATCATCGCGAACAGAGAAGATTCTTTCTTTTGCACGACTTTTTTCCTCATCTCGTCTAGCCCCACCAAGACATGCATCAAATCCAAATTCTTCAATAGCATCAAGTAATGTCACGGTTTGAAGCGCATTTCTACTTGCATATTTTCCAGATTCCTCTTGAACTTTATTCTGATCAACGGAGTCTTGAACATAACGTACAATTAAATCTACGCCCAGTTCCTTTACTATTTCATCTCTGAATTCGATTGTCTCAGGAAAATTATGTCCTGTATCGATATGCATAAACGAAAACGGAATTTTAGATGGATAAAATGCTTTTTGAGCTAATCGCGCCATCACAATTGAGTCTTTGCCACCTGAAAACAGCAGGACCGGTTTCTTGAATTGAGCCGCTACTTC
The DNA here is from genome assembly GCA_013215515.1 of Crocinitomicaceae bacterium. Lineage (GTDB taxonomy): Bacteria > Bacteroidota > Bacteroidia > Flavobacteriales_D > Crocinitomicaceae > UBA4466. The sequence continues at coordinate 4,962 of JABSPC010000013.1, read as the reverse complement.
CCTAAGGATGTAGATACTTTCATTTTCCAATTCGAGTAAGTGTTTATTTTTCATCTTAATTTTTTATGTGTGCAATCCACATTCTCTATTTTCAAGAGCTTTGGTTGGATCGTAATATTCATCTTCTGATTCTAAATCATTTGATTTTATGTACGCTTCAAGCTGTGGGTCCGTCCAGTAAAAGAAGGGACAGACCTTAAGCATCCCGCCAGATGTTTGGCTCACAATGTCAAGTGAAGACCTGAGAGCTGTTTGCCCCTTTCTCAAATTTGTGAACCAAACATCCGGTTGATGGCATTCCATTGCACGTTTAAATGGTTCCAATTTTACTTGGAAAGTGAAATATTGATGCTCAGGTGAATCCACTTCTGGAATCCCAAGCGTAACATTTCTGTGTGCAACGGACTGCTTTGGAACATAGAGATCGATATTCAAATTCAATTGACCGATCGTACGTTCAGCGCTTTCATATGTTTTTCTAGTGTTGTAACCGCTATCGCACCAAACGACTGGAATCTCAGACGCTTGTACCGTAACAGCATGTAATATTGTTGCTTCTAATGGACGAAAGTTCGTTGTCAGAATAGGTTTCTTTGCTACTTCCAGCGCCCAAGCAATAATCTCTTGCGGAGATTTATCTCTTAGTTCGTTATTTATATCTGCCAAGTTCATTTCTGTCTTTTTAAAAGTTTGATCCAAGCTCTTTCGTGGAAGTAATAGAGAATCATTTTACTCACTACTTCTATTCCTCCAATGCTCAATGCAACATCTAATTTTCCTGTAAGAAAATAAGAGATACACATCGTGTCTACTGTTCCAATAATTCGCCATGAAAGCGTTTTAAGCAACGACACTCTGTTCTCATCTAATCTTCCCAATCCAACCGCATCAATTATCATCTTATTCCAATTTTTGAACAAATATACTATTACTCTATAGACTTACTAGGGTGATAAAATAGATTTTTATACATTTGCATAGAATTACTTAATTTAATTAAGGAAATAGTATTTATTTTAGCGCTTTCACTTACATATATTAACTTATTTAACAAATGTCATTACAAATTGATAGTACCGATCGTAAAATCTTAAAGTACTTGACGCGTGACGCTCGTGTAAAAGTCACTGATATAGCATCGTATGTGGGAATGACAAGCGCGGCAATTCACCAGCGTTTGGCAAAGATTAAGAAGGCAGGATACATAAAAGGGTATACTGTTCAGTTGGATGAAAAGAAATTAGGCTATCACACTTGCGCCTTTGTTGGGATCTTTATGGATCGAAATAGTCACTATACAGATATCGTTGAGAAATTAAACCGCATTGACGAAGTAGTAGAAGCCCATTATACCACCGGAGTGTACGGCTTGTTTGTTAAGCTATATGCGCGGGACAATGATCACTTGATGCAAATTTTGAATACTAAGGTTCAAGAAATTAAAGGGATTACAAGGACTGAAACGTTTATCTCTCTTGAAGAGCCCATCAACAGACCTATTCCAGTATAAACGGTTCTTTTCCCATTCTAATTTTCGTCTTTTAATGGTGCTATCAATTTGGTTTCTATAAATAAGAGAGATGGACAGAAATAGTACTTTCTTGAGGTTTGCAATCGTCCTACGAGGACAACATTATGTAGGTGTTATTATTTCGCTAACATCGATTTAGAAGCTCAATTAATATGGCTGCTAGCGAACCGCATGTCTTATCATGTATAAAAATCGACTTGTAGTCTAACAATCGCTACTCGCTTTTCGAATAATTTCTACGAAATCTTATTAGACCAGAACAATCTTCTTGTCTCGGTCGTGAGTATAACAGAATTAACACCAACAAATTAAGCACCGCACATTTGCCTAATATGCTGCGCAGAAACACTCATTATTAAAACGACTCCTTTTTCTTTTATCTACTTGAAGTGCCAGTCTTTATTGGTGTCAATCCAGCTATATTAAAGTGTATTCAAAACATATTATTCTCGCGATCAATCACTTAGTCGTTAAGTTTAAAATAATATGTCTAAATTAACTTTTTTATTTAATAACCACTTTCACTTTTGTCCGCTCAATCTATGGATAGTCAATTAGAATTTATTGGTTTAGGAACAAATGAATCCGAAGGAATCGAAAAAGGAATTCATCTTCGCTGGAGCTTTCCTGAAAAATTAGGCTTTCCAAATTCAGGCGTTCGCCTTTACAGAAGTGTGAACCACGCAAGGAGTGTTATGGATTGCGTTGATTATCAAGGCGTATCTGTAGCTATACCCATCAATGTTCTTGATTATGAAAGTGGAGATAATACAAACCATTCCAATGACCCCTTGGAATGGTTTGGTGGATTTACAGGCAACGATTTAAAAGAACCAGTTAAAAAAATAAACGTTCAACAAACAGACTTAAAACGTTCTGGTAAACGCCCGTTTCCTTTTTGCTGTTTCCCTCAAACAAAACCTGCTAATGCACTGAAGCTGCCAGAAACTATTCATCTCAAATTCAAAAAATGTCCTCCATCTCGAATAGAGATTTATGTCAATATTGTAAAAAAGACAAAGTTCACTATTATCGCCCAAAGTGGTCAAGAAAAGTACGAACCCATTGAAGTATCACCTCCAAAAACTGGGAAGCGTAAAATAATTATTTGGGCACCAGAAATTACACAACTTCACTTTAAGGGATTTGAAATTCATATCCTTAGAATTTGTACATACTGTTGTAGAGACACGAGAGAATGGGAGCCAATGACCAAGGGCGAATACGGATTTCCGCTTGGTAAAAACATCACTACAGATTACAATGAAGCTCTGCGTAGAATTGAAGCTATCGGTGTTACTCCTGAACCAATCTCATTAGATGAATTTGATGAATTAAGAGATTTAATGCTTCAAATGAGAATTCCAGATGGCGAATCTGTTCCAGTAGGATGGAGCATTCCTGAACTGGAAGAAGGAGAAGATGATAGCCTTGAGACATCATCTTATGACATTTTACGAATCACACAATTGAATAAGCGAATTGCCAGAATTATTGGAACCTACTGGATTGATGACAATGTTCAGCGAAGCAAAATTTATGATTATAAAATTGAGGTGAAGTACCCGAAAGATCATCTTGCAAGACTTGAGCATCAGATAGATTTCAATCTCTTTGATTCCGATGAAAACATACAAGCCACAGAAGTATATGACAATGTGGTTTTCATGAATTTATCAGCTCCTAAAATTGTTAAAAATACATCTGAACTTTTCCGATCGGATAAAGGTCTATCCTTTAATTCGATTAGTTCCAATTTTATTGTTGGCAACGAAACTAAAATTCAATTCAATACTACGGTTAAGGAGGTTCAAATATTCGTCAAATTTACCAGTACTGAATTGGTAATTAAGGCAAGATCATTTAATGATCCGAATTATGTTTACCCAATTACAGAGACTTTTACAGATCAAGAGGTTGTTGCTAAAATTAGCGGGGCAGACATTGACGAATTAATCCTAGAAGGAGATGGGATCGTTATTTATCGTTTTCATTACGATCACGAGCGACTATCAGGATTACAACTTTCTAAAATAATCTGTGGCCTTCGCCCTATTCCAGGAGGTGAGCTTGAAGCTCCTGAAGACCTTATTGCAACACAATTGCCTTCTGGTTCTTCCTATGATGAAGATTTAGAATTGGTCTCTAAATATACCGTAGGACTTCACTGGGATGCACATTTGAATCCAAACCGAAGAAGATATGCGAACGGTCCAGTTGCATACAATGCATACCGATTGGACGATAGTTTGAATCCTGAAAACATTACAAAAGAAGAGCCTGTTTATATTACTACATCATCTCTAGAGGAACAACAAGAGCTCCCAGATAATTGGCCAGAAGCGCGGCAATACTATCAAGATGGACATTTGATTAAAGATGAATTTGCTTATCACGTAACGGCACTTGACCTTTTCGGCAGAGAAAGTGATTTATCGAATAAAGCAGTGGTAAATTTGATTGGAAATGTTCCACCACCACCGGATAACGTCAATGCAAAATATTTAGATCATTCAACATTAAATAATGACGGAACGAGTTCTGATCCGAACCTCAACTCAGACGACATTGCAATCCTTGAACGAGAAGGTGTGTCTGGAATTGTAGTAGATTGGAATTGGACAGAAGCTCAAGAAGCTGTTTGCGACGATGTTCAAAAATTTGAAATTCACTTTGAACACGGATGGCTTAATTTATTTAAAGGCAGCCCCACTTCTACTCCATCCATTGAAGTATTAAACGTTTCTGATTTGGCCTTAACGGCAGACGAACTTATTCAGTTTCCCAAGTTGGATGGTCTCACAACAGTTGAAAGTTACAAGTTCGATGTTGAATTAGAGAAAGATGCTATTGAAGACGGAATGCGTTTAAGTTGGTTGAAGCAAGGTTATAACACCTTTCTTGTTCTCAAAAATTCAAGTGGATCAACTGGCAGCATTTGGGTGTTGGACCCTATAGTATTGATCGATAATGAAAACCTTGCCGAATACATCCATGTAGATATAGATGAGAACAAAGCCTTTTCTATTGCTTTGGATATTCTTAGTCCTGGAATTATAGATTATAATAGCCCAGATAGCTGGACGGACACCTCAATTTCTGCGGAAGTTAATTTCTCCGATTTTGAAACAGACACAGGAGATGAAAAAGTCTACAGACATTTTATTCCAAGCCCAGCATTCCCTTTCCCTGACTTCGTAGAGGGTGAATCCAAACCAATGCGCTACGGCCAAATTGCCGTAAATACTTGGAATTCTGAAGACGTCGAAGGTGCAGTTTCAAATTCATCTGCGATAATAGCGGTTTACAGAACTGGCCCTCCAGCAATAGATCCAAGTTATTTAGATTACGGCACAGCAATGACTACCCCACCTGATGTTTATGGTAAGTCAACCTTCTATATGCGATGGAAAAAAATTGGCCATGGATTA
>JABSPC010000129.1 GCA_013215515.1 Crocinitomicaceae bacterium | reverse complement strand
CTTCACCAGAACCTTCATTTCCTGTTTCTCCTGATCCTGCCAATCCTTCTTCACCAGAACCTTCATTTGATCCTATAGTTATCGAATCATCGCCTGATTGAGTCGATTTCTTTCCGTTTTCGCCATTCTTAAAAGATTGATCTGAATTTGATTTAGTGTTTTCAGTATTTGATCCGGAAGCTTTCTGATCGATATATTTTTGATTTATTTGAGCTTGTTCAGTCGCTTCGTCATTGGAGATCAATAAAGCTCCAACAAGCACAGCAAACAACAACAGAACTAGACCTGCAGACAAATAGATGTACTTCTTTCTCTTTCCTTTTGCGCGAGCATCCAGTTGATCATTTAATTGATCAAGGAACTCGGGTTTAATATCGAACACTCTTTCTTCAAGCTTCGACTTAAACAGTTCGTCTATGTTGTTTTTATTTTTCAAGCTTTACTAATTTTTTGTTTAGTAATAATTTTAATTTCTTCCGTGCTTCTTTTACGTGCCATTTAGATGTTTCGGCTTTTATACTGAGCTCTTCAGCTATTTCTTTATGGCTGTATCCATCAATTGCAAAAAGGTTAAAAACTACTCTGGTTCCTTTCGGCAATTCATTCAACATTTCTTCCAAATACTCAGCTTCAATGTCGTAATCTATTTCGGCTGGAGCAGTCTCTTCTGGGTAGTCTTCTCTGGCCGATACTATTAAATCTTTTCGCTTTTTGTTTTTTCTAAACTCATCGATTATTTCATTTAATATTATTCTCTTTATCCATGCTTTAAATGGAGCCTTGTCGTTGTAAGAATCCAATTTGGTAAGGATCTTTAAAAAAGCTGCATTTACAACGGCGGCGGCATCATCTTCATTATTATGATATCGATACGCTGAACTCATTAGAACATTAAAGCATTGACGGTATAGTTCTATTTGGCTTTTTCTATCGCCAGCAATTACTTTGTCAAGGAGTTCTTTACTTATGTTCATTCAATTTTCAAACGCTAAACATGGAGGGGTAGCCCCTCCATGATAACAAGTCTCCTACAAAAAAAGACTTTTTATGTACACTATGCTAATTTTTAATAAATCTAATTGCTCCAATATTTGAAACTGATGAATTGATTTTAACAAAGTAATATCCTTTCATTAATCCCTCCGTGTATAATTTCACTTCATTCCGTCCAGTACCAATTTGGTGTGTTGAATATCCAACTACTTGTCCTGCTACATTAAGAATTGACACTTCAATTTCAGTTACTTCTGCGCTTTCCAAGTTCAATGTTAAATTGTGATTCGTTGGATTAGGATACAATTGCAATCCAGAAATCAATTCTAAACTTTCAACACTTGCTGCCGCTGCTGGTTTTGCCATTAAGGTAAATCCATTTTGACTTCCAGTCACTAAAATTGAATCACAGAACATACTCGTACAAGATGAATCACTGATTGTTAAGCAAAGCATATACGCACCATCTGATGTGTAAGCATGAGTTGGATACTGATCCGTTGATGTGTTTCCGTCACCAAAATCCCAGAAATAACCCGTACCCGGACTTACAGTAGATGTATTTGTAATATACATTATCGTTCCTCCTAATGAATCAGGGAAAGAAACGCTTGTGAAAGATGCTTGACATGGAGCTCCTCCACCACCACCAAGACAGCTAATATTTACCGTAGAACAGAATGAACTCATGCACGTATCTGATGAAGTTGTAGTTAAACAAACATTGTAGTTACCATTTGCTCCATACGTATGCGAAGGATACTGTGAAGTTGAAGTGTTTCCGTCACCGAAATCCCAGTACCATTGTATAATTGGGAATTGAGATGCTGAAAGGTCAACGAAAGATACGTTTGGACAGATAGATGAGTCTAAAGCGAAGTTGGCTTGACAAACAGAACCACCACCGCCTCCGCCTCCGATGCAATTGATGTCAACTATTTGACAAATAGTACTTCCGCATGAATCCGATGAAATCGTTGTAAGACAAACGGTGTATGTTCCATCCATTGCGTATGTATTGGAACCGTTCTGTGCAGTTGAAGTATTTCCATCTCCAAAATCCCAGTACCATTGAATTATTGTAGTGTTTGATGTTGAGATATCTGTAAAAGCAACATTCGGACACGCTGTCGAATCTTGCACGAAGTCCGCCTGACATCCCTGTGCATTGGCTTGCATCGCTCCGATAAATGGGATAACTAAAAGTGTAAATAGAATTCTTTTCATAATATTGAGTTTAAGAGTGTTTAATTAGTTCTCAATTGTATACACGAGGAAAAGAAACATGCGGGGGGGGGAGGACTAGGACATTTTTTTTCTGAAAAAAGTCAATCCTCCAGTAGATCTGCACTAATAGCTGACAAAATAATTTTGGATTCAGTTGTGAGTTATAAGTTATAAAAGTTGCTCATAATTTGAATGGAGCTACGGAAAGTGTAATAATTCTACTTAATCTGCTCTAAGGCCTTCTCAACTTTAGTCACAGGTAACTGACAGGCTTTGTTCTGACAAACATAAATCGTTGTTATACCTTTTACCATTTTTGATTCAAGTAATTCAAGATCACCTCCAGCTTTACCTCCTAACAAGAAAACATCTGGTAAATAGTTTTGATCGAATTGCTTTCGGATTGCCTGGTAGTTCTTACCAACTATCGCGACTTCATAGGGAGCATGAACGAATTGAGCTTCGAGCATTGCCCAATTTGAATAGTACCGAATGCTTTTGTGTACGTTGCTTGTTACGTTGGCCAACATCTGACGCGACTTTTTTACGTACTCATCATTGGCAAAATAATGCCCAAGCGTAAATAAGTTTTTCGCCATTTCAGAATTCGACGCTGGAATAACATTGTCAGAAACTTCCATTTTCCGAGCAATCAAATCTGAGTGTTCATCGTGTGAATAGAAGAACATTCCAGAAGTGGAATCCGAAAAATGCGCTAAAGTATATTCGGTAATGTCATTTGCTTTGTTCAGCCATTTCTCATCAAAAGTAGCTTGGTATAAATCCGTGAAGGCAGATATCACGAAAGCGTAATCATCGAGAAAACCATTAATAGATGACTTGCCATCTTTATAATTACGGTTTATGCTTCCATCTGATTTGATCGCATTTTTGATTAAGAATTCTGCATTCTTCTTTGCCGCATTCAAATAGCTTTCGTCTCCGAAAGCTCGATAAGCATCAACATATCCACTAATCATTAAAGCGTTCCAAGCTGTCAATATTTTATCATCCAGTCCTGGTCGAATACGGGAACTTCTCTCCTTTAATAAAATCGCTTTTGACTTTTCAATTTTTGCCTTTAGTTCCTTTTCGGT